>NZ_JBJEXT010000020.1:0-52710 GCF_051886055.1 Mitsuokella apri
AAAGATGCAGCTCGCCGCGGCCCGAAACCTTGAAGACATCCGGCGAATCCGTCTCTTCGACCTTCATGGCGACGTTCGTCTCAACTTCCTTAAACAGGCGGTCACGCAGGTGACGCGACGTGACGAACTGGCCCTCACGGCCGGCGAACGGACTCGTGTTGACACCAAACGTCATCGACAGAGTCGGCTCGTCGATGCGGATAGCCGGCAGTGCTTCCGGCTGTTCGGCGTCAGCGACCGTGTAGCCGATGGAAACATCGCCGAGGCCCGTCAGCGCGACGATTTCGCCCATCGATGCTTCCGGCACCTCGATGCGCTGCATGCCCTGATAAACGAAGACCTTGCCGATTTTCGCGCGGATTTCCTGATCGCCGTTAATGAGAACGACGTTCTGGTTCGTGCGCGCCGTGCCGCGGCTGATGCGGCCGACAGCGACGCGGCCGACATAGTCGTCTGCCTCAAGCGTCGTGACCATCATCTGCAACGGGCCCTCCGGGTCGCCGTGCGGAGCCGGGATCTCTTTGACGATTGTCTCCATCAGCGGCTCGAGGTTCGTGCTCTCGTCTTCCATATGATACTTTGCGATACCGTCACGGGCCGTCGCGTAGATGACTGGGAAATCGAGCTGATCATCGTCAGCATCGAGTTCCATGAAGAGCTCGAGGACTTCATCGTAAACATCGTCGACACGCTGGTTTGGCTTATCAATCTTATTAATGACGACGATCGGCTTAAGCTTCTGCTCAAGGGCCTTGCGCAGGACGTACTTCGTCTGCGGCATCGGGCCTTCAAAGGCATCGACGAGCAGCAGGACGCCATCGACCATGTTGAGGACACGCTCAACCTCGCCGCCGAAGTCGGCATGGCCCGGGGTATCGACGATGTTGATCTTGATGCCGTTGTACATGATGGCCGTGTTCTTCGAGAGGATCGTGATACCGCGCTCACGCTCGATATCGCCCGAGTCCATTACACGTTCTGCCACCTGTTCATTCGAACGGAAAACATGGCTCTGCTTCAGCATGGCATCGACGAGCGTCGTCTTGCCGTGGTCGACATGAGCGATGATCGCGATATTTCTGAGCTTGTCATTAGTCGTCATACTCATTACTTGTAATCTGCCTCCTATAAAATAAAAGGGATACGCTCCGTATCCTTCCTTGCAAACTTAAATCATAATCATACTAGAGTCTTATTATACATGCTTTTTTCGGTCAATGCAATAGCTTTCCGCGCAGCTGTACATGAGAAATATACGGCTGCCGGCAAATGCCTCTCCCTGTCTGCAGTATACCAAAAGTATATAGAAAAATCATTTTTACTATAACAAAAGTGTTGTATCTCAAAAGCTTTTCTGTTATGATAGTAAGCGTGTTACAAAATTACACTCGAATGATTGAGAAAGCAACTCATTAAAATACACCAGAAAGGGAAGTTTCACCATGCAAGTCAGTCTCAACATCTACCAGACCCTGGCCGCAGCCGTTGCGGTTTACTATGTCGGCGTGCTTCTGCGCCTGAAGGTGCCGTTTTTGCGCAAGTACTGCATTCCAGCCCCAGTGGTCGGAGGTATTCTCTTCGCGGTCCTCAATGACATTCTCTACACAAACGGCATTTGGTCGTACGAGCAGGATACCATCATGCAGAACGTCTGCATGATGCTGTTCTTCACGAGCATCGGCTACACGGCGAGCATCAGCCTCATCAAAAAGGGCGGCTCGCTCGTCGCCAAAATGGCCGTCCTCACAGCCGTCCTCATTGTCTGCCAGAACATCATCGGCATTGCGCTCGCACAGGTCTTTGACCTGAGCCCGCTGATGGGGCTCGCGACGGGTTCGATTCCGATGGTCGGCGGCCATGGCACGTCGGGCTCGTTCGGACCTGTGCTTGAGAGCGTCGGCCTCGACAATGCAACGACGATTGCCTTTGCTGCTGCGACGTTCGGCCTCGTCTCGGGAAGTCTTTTAGGCGGCCCGATGGGCGAACTTCTCGTGCGCCGCAACCACCTCTTCAGCATCGCCGATGAAGAACGCCTCGACCCCGAAAACTCGCATGATGAAGTCGAAAAGCTCGAGCAGGCCGCCCACGGCGAGCGCAAGGCTATCGATGAAGAAAAGCGTACCGGCCAGAGCATCAACAACTACCGTTTTATGAACGCCCTCGCCCATCTGCTGCTCGCCATGGGCCTCGGCACCGTCGTCAGCCAGTTCTTCAGCAATATCGGCCTGATTTTCCCGGGCTACATCGGCTCCATGCTCGTCGCTGCCATCATCCGCAACGTCGCCGACGGCACGCACGCCTATAAAGTCTATCAGCGCGAAAGCGAAGTTCTCGGCAACCTTGGCCTGACGATCTTCCTCTCGTGTGCGCTCATGAGCCTGAAGCTCTGGCAGCTTTCGGACCTCGCCATTCCCCTGATGGCCATGCTCGCGAGTCAGGTCCTCTTTATCGCGCTTTTCGTCCGCTTCGTGCTGTTCCGCGTCATGGGGCACAACTACGAGGCTGCCGTCATGGCCGCCGGCACCTGCGGCTTCGGCCTCGGCGCTACGCCGAACGCCATTGCGAATATGTCCGTCATGGTCGAGCGCTTCGGCCCCGCCCCGACAGCCTTCTTCGTCATCCCGATCATCGGTGCCCTGATCGTCGACTTCGTCAACTCCTCGATCGTCACCGTGCTCATTAACATCTTCGCCTAAAGCGGACCTCCCCAAAAAAGAAAAAAGCAGCCCTGAAATCTTTTTGTGACCATACTCACAGACAAATTTCAGGGCCGTTTCGTATACTAAGAAAAACAACATAGAAATGAAGGAAAGGATGTGAAATTGTGGATGCTCCGGCATCCCATCATGCTAAAATTCTCTGCTATTCAAAAAAAGTGTTCTCTGGTCCTGCTCTTTGTCAGTCTGGTTGCCCTGCCCTTTATGCATAATAAAGTCGTCGTACCGGCGGACAAGGCAGCACACGAAGCTGCCATTGCCGCATCTTTAGCCGGCAGCCAGTACATCCTGCCGCTTGAGCAGACGAAAAATGGTCCGCCGCGCCGCGTGGCCCCGATGCGCCGCTTCCAGAAACAGCGCCCGCAGAGCATGCCGACACACGGCATCAAAATCGACCGCTCCAGAGAACAAATCATCCGCCGCGAAGACAGGCGTTCTTCGGTGGCCGATGCCTATTGGAATCTCATCCGCGAACAGCCCGTCTGAGCCATTCGCGACAACATAAACCACAACAGCATACAGACAAAAATCCCTGTACCGCTTGGTACAGGGATTTTTTTATGACGGGATTAGAACTCGTTGACGAGCTTGTAGCCCTTGCCGCGCAGGAACGTCTCGGCCTCCGGCTCACGCGTCTTGAAGATGACGACCGGCATGCTGGCCTGACGGTCATAGGAGATGTAGAGGTAGTCGAGGGCGACATTGGCCTCGCGCAGGTCTTCCAGAATCTTGTCGAGGCTGCCCGGCGTATCGCCCATCTCGATGGCGATGACCTTGTCGATATGACACTGGTAGCCGGCCTTCTTGAGCTCACTGACCGCGAGTTCCGGGTCCGTCAGCACGAGGCGGATGATGCCGAATTCTGCGCTGTCGCTGGCGAGCATCGAGTAAATGTTGATATTGACATTGGCGAGTACCGACGTCAGTTTGTGCAGGGCACCTTTGGTATTCTCCGTGAATACAGAAACCTGATTGAGCATAGATAAAATTCCCCTTTATATATATGATAGAACTTAAAGCATTTCTGCGAGGTCAAAAATGAGCTGCTGCGTCTTCGGCCAGCCAAGGCACGGGTCTGTGATGGACTTGCCGTACGTGCCTTCCGAGATTTTCTGATTGCCATCCTCGATGTAGCTCTCAATCATGAGGCCCTTGACGAGCGAGCGGATATCGTCCGAAACCTTGCAGCTGTTGACAACGTCTTTGGCAATGCGAATCTGCTCAAGATACTTCTTGCCCGAATTCGCATGGTTCGTATCGACGATGACGGCCGGGTTCGAAAGATTGCGCTTGTGGTAGAGTTCGTAGAGCGAGCGCAGATTCTCGTAATGATAGTTCGGCAGGCTCTTGCCGAAGCTGTCAACGTAGCCGCGCAGGATGGCATGGGCGAGCGGATTGCCTTTCGTGCGGACTTCCCAGCCGCGGAACAGGAACTCCTGTGAGTGCTGGGCAGCTTCAATCGAATTGAGCATGACGGAGATATCGCCCGAAGTCGGATTCTTCATGCCGACCGGAATGCCGACACCGCTGGCAATCATGCGGTGGAACTGGTCCTCGACGGAACGCGCACCGACAGCTGCGTAAGATAAGAGGTCCGACAAATAGCGGTAAATTTCAGGGTACAGGATTTCCTCAGCGCACGTAAAGCCCGTCTCACGCACGACGCGCGCGTTCATCTCGCGAATCGCGATGATGCCGCCGAGCATATCCTCCTTGCCCTCAGGGTCCGGCTGATGCAGCATGCCCTTGTAGCCAATGCCAATCGTGCGCGGCTTGCTCGTGTAGACGCGCGGCACGATGAAGATTTTATCCTTGACCTGTTCCTGTACCGGCATGAGGCGGTGCATATAGTCGAGCACGGCCTCCTCATTGTCAGCCGAGCACGGGCCGATGATTAAAAGGAAACGGTTGTCCTTGCCCGTCAGGATATCGGCGATTTCTTTATCGCGCTGTGCCTTGATTTTTTTGACGCGTTCATCAATCGGGAACTGCTCCATGAGCTCCTGTGGCGAAGGCAGTTTCCGGATGAATTCCATTTGCATTTCCATTCGATTTTCTCCTCTCGATAATCTGATGGCTTCCATTATATCATAGTTTTTTGATTATCTATAGCGTTTTGTAACATATTTTTCGTTTCCAGAGGAAATATATGACAAATGTACCTGCGAAACGCACAATATCACGAAAAATCGTCCTGCTGTGCGCGATTTGCCAGTACCTGATCAAGCTCCTGCACGGCAATGCGCACACAGTCGTCGCAGGAACAGAGCATCTTGCCCGTGCCGACGCCCTTCAAATCTTTGCAGCGCGTCGCACCGGCCTCTTTTTCGAAGCGATGCAGCACGCGGTTCATGAGCATCTTCGAAGGCTCTTTGCCCTCTTTATTGAGCAGGCCAAGCACCACGGCTGCTCCTGTCAAAGCGCCGCAGGTCGCCTCCATGCCGCCCATGCCGAGGCCAAAGGCATCGCCCAGGGCCATGAGCTCTTCCTGCGTCTTGCCGAGTTCCTTCTGATACGCCATGAGTACGGCCTGTGCACAGTTCATCGATCTTTTGTATGCCAAAGCTTTTTTTACTCTTTCACTTGTCTGTTCCATAAAACACCTCAATCCCTTCAATATAATTATAATTTGCGGTAATTTGCCGCCCTGATGTATACCGCTGAATCTTTGTCTTTATATTCGCTTTCCAACAGGCTTTTCCCTGCAAAAAAGAATCCTCATCAGCATATTTAACCTGCCGATGAGGATTCTTTTGCCTGCAGACAAAATCACGCCGCGGTCTTCAGCACTCCTTGAAGAGCTCAATGGTCTCGCCGCACGGACCGATCGCAAAGGCAATGCGGACTGGGAAGTCCTGCTCAGCCGGAATAGTCATGGATGTCGGCTCCACCGTAATCTTGTAGCCGGCATCGCGGATGGTCTTGACGCAGGCATCCGTATCATCCGTTGCCAGAGCGAAATGGCGAACCGAGCCTTCCTCGTGGTTTTCGCCGCCCTTGGCAAAAATCTCAATGAGACCGGCACCGGTATCGAACATGATGCCGGCTTCGTCGCCCTCACCCCATGAACGCTTCACGGGCAGACCGAGGACTTCTTTATAGAAGTGAATGGCTTCCTGGAATTCTGCCTGGCAGGAGCATTTGAGTGCAGCATGATGCAATCCTTTGATCAGTGACATAACAAAGACCTCCTAAAAAATCAAAAACCTGACAACCTGGCAAATGATGGTTTATCCCCGCTGCCCCGAACGTACCGTCAGCGGGGATATTTTATTTTGTGTTTTTAAGTTTTTTATTCTTCGTAAGCGACGTCATTTTCCTCACACCAGTCGCGCGCGACATCGCGCAGATACGTCAGCTTGAAGGCTTCCCAAGCCGGCTTCAGCAGAAGATGACGGACCTGATGGTGAAAGCGCGAAGCAGCGCCCCGCCCCTGCAGGGCCTCCAGAAGACGCGCCTTGAAATCGTCTCTCTGAGCCTCCGCAAAGGCCTTCATCATCGCGTGTTCATCCTCGTCCATGACATTGGGCAGCGGGATATAATGTTCCCAGTCATCTTCGAGGTCAAAAGCATGATGGAGCGTATCCTCCTCGGCCATATCCTCATCGAGCAGGATGACTTTTCCTTTTCTGAGGTCTACATAGCCCTGACGCACGTCCGACTGGGCAAAAGCTGCGGCCAGTTCATTTAAATCGACTTTCATGTTTTATGTTCCCCTCGTTCTTCGTTTCTTGTTCTTTCCTTCTATTATACTATGTGCAGCAAGAACTGTCAGCAAAAGAAAACACCCATTCCGGAAAGGATTGCCATCCCGCAGACTGGGTGTTTCCATTTATAGAGAATTGTGAGAGAAAAAGCTTTGGTGAAAAAATCAGTTCGGGTCGAATTTCTTGCTGGCATCGAGCAGCAGTTTGTCACGCAGCTGCTTGGAAGCGGCAAAATAATCGTGCACCGTCTGGCGGTCGTGATGCTCAATCGCCACAATGACTTCGCCAAGAATGTCCTGCAGCTGACGTAAATCATTTGTAATGGCCTCGCCATTTGTCATGCAGATATCGGCCCACATGTCGGCATTTGACGAGGCGATGCGCGTTGTATCGCGGAAGCCGCCGCCAATGAGCTTGATGCAGGACTCGCGGTCATCGCCCGAACGGTTCAGCAGCGTGACAAGGGCTGCCGCCGTGACGTGCGGCACATGGCTGATGACCGAGGCGCAGCGGTCGTGCTTGCGGATGTCAAGGGTCGTGAAGTTTGCCCCTGTGTACTTCAGGACACTCATGAGTTTTTCATGAGCTTCCGGCGGTGCGCCGGTATCCTCGACAATGACATAGGCCTTGCCGACAAAAAGGTCCTTCATGGCGGCATCGACGCCGCTCTTCTCGCGGCCTGTCATCGGATGGCCCGCGATGTAGTAAATATCCTTCGGCAGGATTTTCTGCAGGTGCTGCCAGATATACCCCTTCGTGCTGCCCGCATCGGTGAGAATACAGCCTTTCTTGAGGTATGGCAGAATTTTTTCCACCATCGGCACAATCTGCAACACCGGCGGACTCAAAAAGACGATGTCCGCGCCGCCGACGACTTTTTCGATATCGGCAGAGGCATAGTCGACGGCACCGAGGGCCACGGCGCGGTCCATGGATTTCTGCGTGCGGCAGAGGCCTGTAATGTAGATATCATCACCGAGTTTGTCCTTGAGGCAGAGTCCCAGAGAACCGCCAATCAGGCCGACACCGATAATGGCCAGTTTCATTTTATTCGTATCGTTGCTCATATTGCTCATAACGTACGCCCCATAACCTCGCAGATTTTGCCGAGCTCACTCATCAGGATATTGAAATTTTTCGGCGTGAGGCTCTGGTCGCCATCAGAAAGCGCGACTTCCGGATGCGGATGAACCTCGATAATGAGGCCGTCGCAGCCGGCGGCGACGGCGGCACGGGCCATCGGACGGACCATTTCCCAGCGGCCCGTGCCGTGGCTCGGGTCGACGATAATCGGCAGATGCGAGAGTTCCTTGATGGCAGCGACAGCACTGAGGTCGAGCGTGTTGCGCGTAAACGTCTCATACGTGCGGATGCCGCGCTCGCAAAAAATGACCTGTTCATTGCCGCCCGCCATGATGTATTCGGCAGCATTGAGCCATTCGCTGATGGTCGCCGCGAGGCCGCGCTTGAGCATGACCGGTTTTTTTGCCTTGCCAAGAGCCTTTAAAAGCTGGAAGTTCTGCATATTGCGCGCACCGACCTGATAGACATCCGCGTATTTGCCGACGAGTTCAATATCATCCTTGTCGACGATTTCTGTGACGACCTTCAGACCCTCTTCATCGGCTACCTGACGCAGCATCTTGAGGCCTTCTTCCGCAAGTCCCTGAAAATCGTATGGGCTCGTGCGCGGCTTGAACGCACCGCCGCGCAGGAATTTGGCACCGCCGGCCTTGACTGCCTTTGCAGCCTCACGCAGCTGGTCGATGCTCTCAACGGAGCAGGGCCCTGCCATGACGACGACTTCTTTGCCGCCGATCTTGACGCCATCGACGTCGACAATCGTGTCTTCCGGATGGAAATGGCGGCTGACGAGTTTATATTTTTCCGTGATGCGCACCGTCTTTTCCACGCCCTCGAGCATGCTGACTTCGAGATTCGCGATTTTCTTGCGGTCGCCGATGACGCCGATAATCGTGCAGTCCTCGCCGGTCGACAGATGGGCCTTGAGTCCGACTTGATGCAGGCGTTCTTCGACTTTCTCGATATTCTCTTTCGTGGCATCCGGTTTCATGACAATGATCATAATGGCTTTCCTCCTAACAATCCCCGAAGAATAGAAAAAGCCCGCCCCTCTACAGGGACGAGCTGATATACCCGTGGTACCACCCTGCTTGCTGACGCAAGCCTCTCACTTCGGATACAACCATATCCTAGCCTCTGATAACGGTGGCGTTCCGGCAAAGCCTACTCTCTTACGTTCTGATTTCAGCCCGCTGCTCATGAGTGTATTTCATCCGTTCTCCCTGCAGCGTTTCACCGGCCCGCCGCTCTCTAAAAAGGAGAATCCGAATTACTTCTCTCAGTCTTCGCGTTTTTCATCATACTGCAGATACACTTCGTATCTGCCTGATGTATGTTACTATAGCAGAACCATTACATAACGTCAATGCTTTTTCGATTATTTTATAAAAAACTGTACAGTTGTATCGATTATCTGCCTTACTGTACACTCAGACGCGAACCATGGCAATCTCATCACAGTTCGGGAACTTCGGGCAGTCGATGCATTCCTTCCATACTTTATGCGGCAGTTCTTCTTTTGTGATGGTCTGAAAGCCGAGTTTTTGGAAGAAGCCGGGCTTGTACGTCAGCGTGAAATACTTCTCAACACCGAGAGCATCGCCTTCTTCAATTAAACGATGCACGATTTCCGCACCGATGCCGCGGCGCGTCATTTCAGGCGACACGGCCATCGTGCGCACCTCTGCGAGCCGGTCCCAGATGATGTGCAGGCCGCCGACACCGACGACTTTGCCGTTTTCATCGACGGCGACAATCATATCGCGCAGGGTCTCATAAAGAGTATTGCGCGAACGCGCCAGCATGATTCCGTCTGTTGCGTAGTCATTAACGAGGTGATAAATTTCTTCAATATCGGCAAATGTTGCTTTTCTGTACTGCATCTTTTTCGCGCTCCTTACTTTGTTTTCGCAGACGGACTGCCGGCCAAAGGCTCCGCACTCGGACAGACAGGCTGCAGCGGGCAGATGTCGCAGGCAGGCTTTCTCGCCTTGCAGATCTTGCGGCCGTGCCAGATGAGCCAGTGATGCGCATCGGACCACTTTTCTCTTGGGATATTCTTCATGAGCCCCTGCTCCACGGCAAGAGGCGTTGAGCCTTCGGCCAGTTTCAGCCGATTGGCAATGCGGAAGACATGGGTATCGACGGCAATGGCCGGATGATGAAAGGCCACGCTCATGACGACATTGGCCGTCTTGCGGCCGACGCCCGGCAGCTTCTGCAGCTCTTCAAAGTCATCGGGCACCTGACCGCCGTAATTTTCGCAGAGCATCTGGCAGGCCGCGATGATATTCTTGGCCTTGTTGCGGAAGAGGCCGCAGTCGCGGATTTCATTCTCGAGTGCCGGCAGTCCCATCGCGACGATGTCCTCTGGCGATTTGACTTTGGCGAACAGGCGCTTCGTCGTGACATTGACGCGCTTATCTGTGCACTGTGCCGATAAAATGACGGCGATCAGCAGCTCAAAGGGGTTATGAAAGATAAGCTCTGGCTTTGCCCCGCGGTAAGTTTCTTCAAGAATGGCCAGCTGCTCCTCCCTAATTTTCTTTGTTACACGCATAGAATCGACTTCCTCTATTAAAATGTATAAAATGTAAAAATATCCGCGCCAGAACGCGGAAACAGTAAAAGGAAGGGCCCAATCCATGAATTGAGCCCTTTCCCGAGTTTCACGATTTATTCCATTATAACAGATTCCGGCAGACTGGCAAGGGTCCGCAAAGCATCAGTTCGTCAAGCTGCGGATTGGTGCCGGGATGCGGCCGCCGCGCGCGATGAACGCTGCAGAGCTGTACTTGTTGCGCACCGGCACGATGGGGCAGTAGCCGAGCAGGCCGCCAAATTCGACCATGTCGCCGACTTTTTTGCCCGGCACCGGAATGACTCGGACCGCCGTCGTCTTGTTGTTGATCATGCCGATCGCGGCTTCGTCGGCGATGATGCCCGAAATCGTCGCTGCCGACGTATCACCCTCAATGGCAATCATGTCAAGACCGACCGAGCAGACGCAGGTCATGGCCTCGAGTTTCTCAATCGAGAGACTGCCCTGCGAAACTGCATTGATCATGCCCTCATCCTCGCTGACCGGAATGAAAGCACCCGAAAGGCCGCCGACATGCGACGAAGCCATGAGGCCGCCCTTCTTGACCGCATCATTTAAGAGAGCCAGTGCTGCCGTCGTGCCCGGAGCACCGCAGCCCTCGATGCCCATTTCCTCGATGATGCGCGCCACACTGTCGCCGACAGCCGGAGTCGGTGCCAGTGAAAGGTCGATGATGCCAAACGGCACGCCGAGGCGCTTCGAAGCTTCGCGGGCTACGAGCTGACCGACACGCGTGATCTTGAAGGCCGTACGCTTAATTGTCTCCGCGACTTCCGTGAAGTCCGCACCCTTGAGGTCTTCAAGGGCATGTTTGACAACGCCCGGGCCCGAGACGCCGACGCTGACAACCTTGTCGGCCTCGCTGACGCCGTGGAAAGCTCCAGCCATAAACGGATTGTCGCCAGGTGCATTGCAGAAAATGACGAGTTTCGCGCAGCCAAGAGCCTGCTGGTCGCGCGTGAGTTCCGCCGTGCGTTTGACGACTTCGCCCATCTCACGCACGCAGTCCATGTTGATGCCGGCTTTCGTCGAACCGAGATTGACGGACGAGCAGACGAGGTCCGTCGTCGCCAGCGCCTGAGGAATCGAATTGATGAGCACGCGGTCGCCATGCGTGAAGCCCTTCTCGACGAGAGCCGAAAAACCGCCGATGAAGTTGATGCCGACTTCTTTAGCAGCACGGTCCATGGCCTCTGCAACCGGCACATACGAATCCGTCTTGCAGGCATCAGCCGCAATGGCAATCGGCGTCACCGAAACGCGCTTATGGATGATGGGGATGCCGTACTCGGCCTCAATATCCTCACCCGTCTTGACGAGGAATTCGGCCGACTTCGTGATTTTATCGTAAACGTTCTGGCAGAATTTGTCGATATTCGGATGGGCGCAGTCGCGCAGCGAAATGCCCATCGTGATGGTGCGGACATCGAGCTTGTTCTCCGTAATCATACGGTTTGTTTCTAAAATATCATCTATCGTTATCACAGAGCTTGTTTCCTCCCAATAGTCATAAAAGTCCTAAAGCAAAAGCATTCGCAAAGTCAGAATCAGCCTTAGACATTGTGCGTGACATTAAAGATATCCGCATGCTGAGCCTTGATGTCAACGTTGATTTCTTTACCTCTTTCCTTCAGCGTCTTCTGCAGGTCAACAAGGCTTATTTTGCTCCCGCTGGTCTCAGCAATCAGGACCATGTTGAAGAAACCATCCATGATGTTCTGATTGATGTTGAGGATGTTGACATTGTTCTCGGCAAGGATCTGGCTGACCATGGCAATGATGCCCACACGGTCTTTGCCAACGACAGTTACTACCAGTTTCATTTAGACATTCTCCTTTTATGATACATAATAATGGCAAACGTTTGCGGCAGATGGAACAATGTCCCCACACAAACTATTTCTTCCATTATAACAAGGCTTCTGCAAAAAACCAATAGTCTCCGGCAATATTTATGCCATTCCGGCCCATAAATCCATTAGATTTTCATAAAAAGCAAGCTGAAAAAGAAAAATCATCGGCAAAAGAAGTACATTCACTCCTTTCGCCGATGATTTTTTATCCGGTCCTTATCGAATTCTATCAGGCCGTCTGCTTCTTCTGCAGGATATAATTCACGCCGTTTGAGGAAAAGACTTCATAGCCGGTCTTTTCGAGCATGCCGGCGACAAATTGGCTGCGCAGGGCGTCGTAAACGGCCGGACTGCCCTCGACCTCCGTCCAGTAGCGGCTGTGCACATCGGCCATCTTATCCCAGCGGAACGTGTCGGCCGACTGGTCGCGCATCATATTGACGCCGTCACACGGCATGCCGTCGACAAGATGCGTCATCATATACTGGAAGACCTCACCTGCCTCAAGGCCTTCGCCTGCCGCCTGTTTCGTGCCTTCTTCATAAGCAAGGCGCTCGAGGACTTCCTGACGCTCCGGATGGCCAAAGAGCAGCTCCGTTACGAGTGCTGCCAAACGATGCTCAACATCCTCGATGCTGGCAGAAAGCCAGCCATGGATATTGGCAAGGTCGATGATGTTTTCAAGCGGCTGCGTTTCGCGGTGTACATAGCCTTCAACAGCTGCTTCCGTCTGCCAGCCTCCAGCCACGGCTTTATCGGCGATGGCTGCAATCAGCTGTTCCTGCAGCTGATTCTTGCCGTATACCATAAAATGAATTGGTGCTAAAAAAGCGCTCATTATAATACCTCCGTCTCTGCGATCTTTGCAGTCTCTTTTGGGCTCATCGATTTGTTCATTGTACCTTGTTCATTGTACTAAGGTTCGCATCTACTCTCTCTATTTTATGTATTTTGCCCTTTCGATGCCGTGATATTTGTTACGCCGCTGCAAAATGCAGGACGTCTTTACAGTTTTACAGTCTTTGCTTGACTCTGTTAGAAAGTTTCTTTATAATAAATATATATATTTATTATAGATTGCAATAAATCATACCTATTTTATTCTTAAACAAAGTGAGGGATCATTTATGGATGCATTGAATGCGGTGGTTTCGGCCATCAACAACGTGCTCTGGTCATATGTACTCATCGTCGTACTCGTCGGCTGCGGTATTTATTTCACGCTTTCCACGCACTTCGTACAGCTGCGCCTGCTGCCTGAAATGCTGCGCCTGCTCACCGAGGGCATCGGCAAAAAAACAGAGGGTGACGCCATCAGCTCGTTTCAGGCATTCTGCGTCAGCACGGCTTCACGTGTCGGCGTGGGCAATATTGCCGGTGTCGCCATCGCCATCGTCACAGGCGGTCCCGGCGCCGTTTTCTGGATGTGGGCCATTGCCTTTCTCGGCTGTGCCACGGGTTTTGTTGAGAGCACGCTCGCGCAGATTTACAAGCTGCCGCGCGGCAACGGCAAATTCCACGGCGGACCGGCCTACTATATCAAAAATGCCCTTGGCCAGCCGAATGTCGCCAAACTCTTTGCCATCCTGATTTCCGTAACGTTCGGTCTCATCTATGTTTCCGTACAGGCCAACACGATTGCCCTTTCGGCTAAGACGGCTTTTGGCATTGAGCCGGTCTACTCGGCGGCTTTTCTCTGCGTGCTCACGGCCCTCGTCATCTTTGGCGGCATGACGCGCATTGCAAAATTCACGGAATTTCTCGTGCCGATCATGGCCGGAGCTTACCTCTTGACGGCTTTTGCCATCATCCTCCTCAACATCGACAAAGTCCCTGCCATGTTCGCCCTGATTCTCCACGATGCCTTCTCGCCGCAGGCGGCTGTCGGCGGCGGCATTGGCACGGCCGTCATCACCGGCATCAAGCGCGGCCTGTTCTCGAATGAAGCCGGCGAGGGCTCCGTGCCAAACGCCGCTGCTACGGCTGATGTCACGCACCCGATTAAACAGGGTCTCGTACAGTCCTTTGGTGTCTACGTCGATACGTGGATTGTCTGCTCGGCCACGGCTTTCATCGTGCTTTTGACAAATCAGTATACGATTGGCGGCGAACTCACGGGCATCGCGCTTGCTCAGCAGTCGCTCGCAAGCATCTTCGGCTCCCTTGCTCCTGCTGCCATCTCCATCCTGATTCTGATGTTCGCCTTCAGCTCGATTGTCGGCAACTACTACTACGGCGAAATCAACATCTCCTTCTTTGAGGGCAATACAAAAAAATACCTGACTGTTTTCCGCGCTGGCGTCGTCCTCATGGTTCTCTTCGGCTGCATCGCTGAACTCAACCTCGTCTGGAACCTCGCCGACCTCTTCATGGGCTTCCTCTGCCTCACGAACCTCTACGCCGTTGCGCGCCTCGCCAAATACGCCCGCATCGCCCTGTTTGACTATGTCAAGCAGAAAAAAGCAGGTGTCGAAGAACCAGTCTTTGACCCCGCTATCTTAGGCGACGAAAAAGGCGTCCACGCCTGGGGCATCGATAAAGTCAACAAATAAAATATAAAAATCGTACTAAAAAAGGGCTGGCCAGCAAAGGCCAGCTCTTTTAATATGCCCAAGTACATTGATGTAAGCCAATCGTAACTAGGGACGGGGGAATATTTTCGCCTGCAGGTGCGCAGTGACCGCCCGCAGGGCTGTCTCCCAAGATCACACTCCTAAATAATGCGATGTCAGAACGCCGTGGCAGGCGGCGAAGCCTCTAAGTCCGGCAAACGTAAATTGGGGGACATTTAACGGAGCGCCGAAGCCGAAAATATTTCACCGTCCCCTTGTCAATAGTTCCTTAAGAACCTATCTTACACCTGCTCTTCCCCTTTAAAGAACACCGACTTGCCAATAAACTCTCTCAAAATGGAGTTATTCGGCACATCGTCTTCGTCGGGCAGGTCAAGAAAATACTGGCAGAAATCCAAGAGGCGTCTTGCCTTTGTGTATTCCGGCACATCGGGAGTTACGTCTTTGAGGATGGGGACAGCATAGCGGCGCAGCGCCGAGAGCTCATAAATCATGGCCGAATTGAACATGACATCGGCCTCTTCCTGATACGGGAAGATGTACTTTTCTTCACCTTTGCGGACATCCGGCCACTGCTTGAGGGTTTTGAGCGCACTGGCCCCGCGGAACTGGTAGTCGCGCACGAGACGGCGCATCAGGCGCGCATCGGTTGTCGGAATGCGGTTATGGGCATCGATGTTGAGCTGCGTCAGCGCGCTGACGTAAATCTTAAATTTATTCTCACGCGGAATCTGGGCCGTGAGTTTCTCATTGAGCCCATGAATGCCCTCCACGATGATGGGCTGATTCTTTTCAAGAGTCAAAGGCGTCTGCCCTTCCCATTCGCGTTCGCCCGTCTTGAAATTATAGCGCGGCAGCACAACGGCTTCGCCCTTCAGGAGTCCGAGCATATCCTGATTGAAAAGAGCGACATCAAGTGCTTCCAGACACTCGTAGTCGTAGGCCCCTTCCGGTGTCTTTGGCGTCTCTTCACGGTTGACAAAGTAATTATCGAGGGAAATCGAGACAGGACGCAGCCCCAGAACCTGCATCTGCACGCGCAGGCGCTGGGCAAAAGACGTCTTGCCCGAAGAAGACGGCCCTGCGATGAGAATCAGGCGCAGCTTTTGGCAATGCGAAGCAATATGGTCGGCAATCTCCGCAATGCGCTTTTCCTGCAGAGCTTCCGAGACGCGGATGACCTCGCCGATGCGTCCCGAGCGAATCGCGCGGTTGAGGTCTGTCACATAGCGGCACTGCAGGATATTGGCCCAATTCTTGGACTCATTCAGAACACTTGAGAGCTTTGGCTGCGGCACCGAAGGCGGCACTTGTCCTTTGCTCTTGAGGTCCGGTGTGCGCAGAAGAACACCGGATTCAAATGTATCCAGAGCAAAACGGTCGAGATGTCCCGTCGAACCGATCATGGCACCATAAAGATAGTCGTAGTAGCCGCCGCAGCGGTAGATGCTGACTTTTGGCATGGTCAGCGAGGCGATGAGATTGGCTTTTTCAATCTGTTTCGTCTCCTTGAACAGCTTTACCGCATCTTCACGCTGAAAGACTTCTTTGACAATCGGGCGGTCTTCCTGCACGATGATGCGCATCTCGCGTTCGATAGCCTCCACCATCGCCGGTGTCAGTTTTTTATTCGGGATAGAAATGCCGCAGTAAAGTCCATTGTTCGCACGAAACATCGCAGCCACTTCAGCATCCGGATAGAGTTCATGGACTGCCATAATGAGCAAAAATTCGACAGAACGGCGATAGATGATCCAGCCGTCCTCGCTTTCGAGCTCGACGAACTCGAGCGATCTTGCCTTGCCTATGGGCGTCTGCAAATCGTGCAGGGTATTGTCGAGCTTCACGGCGACAATCCGGCTCGCATACTCCTGCTGATAATCTGCCACCAAGTCACGAGGCATGGTCTTTGGCAGCACATTTCTTGCTTTGCGAATGGTAACAAACATAAAAATGCCCCTTTCCTTTGTCGAAATTCGTTCAAAACAAAAACTGGAACATGTGTTACTTCTATTGTAACACATGTTCCAGTTCAAATGTCAGAAAAATGAATGGACTTTTACTTAAAAATCATCAAGACAAAATGATAGGCAACAGCGCCCATGACAGCCGTACACGGAATGGTCAGGACCCAGGCCGTGACCATCTGCTGTGCAACGCCCCAGCGCACGGCATTGACGCGCTTAGCTGTGCCGACGCCCATGATGGAACCCGAAACGACATGCGTCGTCGAGACCGGCAGATGCAGGAGCGTAGCCGAGAAAATGACCATCGAGGAGTTGAGATCCGCGGCAAAGCCCGAAATCGGCTCAAGCTTAAAGATTTTACCGCCAATGGTCTTGATGATGCGCCAGCCGCCGATAGCTGTGCCGCAGGCCATGGCCGTAGCTGCAAGAATTTTGACATACGTCGGGACTTCAAAAACATCGATGTAGCCGCCCGAGAGCAGGGCCAGCGTGATGATACCCATGGACTTCTGCGCATCATTTGAGCCGTGCGAGAACGCCATCATGGCTGCCGACAAAATCTGCATCTTCTTGAATTTGCCGTTGACGGCAGAAGGGCTGAACCGCCCGAAAATGCGGAACAGCAAAGTCATGACGATACAGCCGGTGGCAATGGCAATGATTGGCGAAGCAATCAGCGATAAGACAATCTTACCAATGCCATAGAAGTTAAGGCCATCCGTGCCCACCGAAACAAGCACGGCACCAATGACGCCGCCGACCAAGGCATGCGAGGAACTCGACGGCACGGCAAACCACCAGGTGATGAGGTTCCAGGCCACCGCGCCGATGAGGGCCGCGATGATTACGCGCTCATCGACATGCTGGGCTGACTTGACGATATCCGCACCGATGGTTTTGGCAACGCCGGTACTGTACATGGCACCGAGAAAGTTCAAAAAAGCTGCCATGATAATGGCATGACTCGGGTGCAGGGCTCGCGTCGAAACCGATGTAGCAATGGCATTCGCCGTATCATGAAAGCCATTGATAAAGTCAAACAGCAGTGCGAGCCCAATAACCGTAAAAATCAGGAGCTGGAGTTCAGGCATACTTCATTACCACTCCCCTGAGCATATCCGAAAGTTTCTCGCAGTGGTCCAGTGTATTCTCAAGATTCTCGAGAATGTCCTTCCACTTAATCAGTTCAATCGGGTCCTTCTCCTTGTCGAAGAGATAGGCCACTTCATGACGGTAAACGCGGTCGCCTTCACTCTCGAGCCGGCAAATCTTATGCGTGGCTTCAAGGATCTGTGCCTGATTTTTGCGGATGTTCTTCAACAGTGAGAACGCGCGAATGATTTCTTCCGTACTTTCGATGAGCAGTTTCGTCAGCGTAACCGCTCCGCTCATGGCCTTGCCCGTGCGGTACATGACAATGCGCTGCAAAGTGCCCTGCAGATTATCCACGCCATCATCGAGTCCATTGGCCAGAGCGTAGATATCTTCGCGGTCAATCGGCGTGATGAAGGTCAGGTTCAGCTTGTCGATGATCTTATCATTCACTGCATCTGCCTGATGCTCGAGGTCAACAATTTCCTTTACCTTGTCAGCGGCCTTGCTGTAATCCAGCATGACTTCGTCCATCATGAGTGCGCCTTTGTAAAAATACTGGGCGCTTTCTACGAACAAGTCAAAGAACTCACTGTCCTTCTGCTTGAACTTAAACATATTCTCTTGCGTCCTCCTAGATTATAAACAAATCTATTTACATTGTTAACGAGCCTTAACAATTTAACTATAACATCAATCCACGCACACATCAATAAAAAAATTTCGTGCGGGCATAGAAAAAGACCGAACATCCGTCTGCAGTAAGACGAATATCCGGTCTTGTATACCGATACAATGAAAATCAGAGATACAGAAGAATCAGCCTTCAACAGCCTGCAGGGCCTTGAGAACCTTCGGTGCCATGCCCTTCATCTTGTCAGCCGATACCGAGCATGCAGCAACGCGGACACCGAGTTTCAAAGGTACGGCAAAAATCAAATCGTCATGCAGTTTGTCGCAGACGGCCTGCGGGTCCTTCGCAGGCACAGCGAGGAAGAAACCGCCTTTGTACGGCAGGGCATTGAGTCCGCACGCCTTCGCATCTTCCATGAAGATATTGCCGCGATGCTGAATCATCTTGTAATAGTCGTCGCGTTCCTTCTCAAACTGAGCCAGCGTGCTCTTGTCCTGCTGGATGCGGGCGAGGAGCGTCATCGCGCCGCGGTTGATATTCGACCACGTAGCACGGCTTGTGTACTTGTTGATTTCCTTGAACTCCGTGATGACTTCCTTACTTGAGGAAACGGCGACGAGTGCACCCGTGCGCTGGCCATAAGCCGTATAGCCCTTCGACATCGAGAAGGAGAACATGACGAGAATGTTGTCCGGCAGGTTGCCGAATTTCTTCATGAAGCGGCGCGTCTCGTTCTTTTCACCAGCATAATCGATATACGCAATATCGACGAGAATACTCATCTTCTTGCCCTTGGCTGCATATTTCTTCGTAAGGTCAAGGACGTTGTCCCAGTCCTCTTCCGTCAGGCTGAAGCCCGTCGGATTGTGAGCCGGCGTGTTGATGATGGAAAGCAGGCTGTCCTGCTTGGCCATGATGGCATCGACTTTTGCCGTGTAATCCTTGATGTTGAAATTGTTGTTTTCATCGAAGAGCTGGTAATTTGTCAGATGCGAGCCGCACTCGTTGCAGATGACATTGTACGTGCCCCAGAACCAGTCGGCCGTCAGGACTTCATCACCGCGCTCTGCGTAGTTGGCCACAGCATGATGGATGGCACCCGTGCCGCCCGAAGTAGCAATGGCACCAAGATAGCCCTCCGGACGCTGGTCAGCAAACGTCGCATCGAGAACAGCATCGAGATAGTCCGGCAGGCCCGGAATCGGTGCATAGCGGGCATAATCCTCAATCGACAGCGAACGGAAGACGCGTTCCATCGTCGGCAGGCTGGCAAATTTGCCGTTCTCGTCCATCATGACACCCATCGTCGCATTCGTGACTTTATCAGCGCCGTATTTTTCTGCTGCTTCGCGGCAGGCCGCACTCGCACCGAAAATTGCATCCTTCAGTCTCTTGCCTGCAGCATGAGACGCTGCCATACTCGTCGTCATAGAACAAACTTCCTTTCGCTTTCCATACATAAAATTAAAATTACAACATTGCGTTCCATACAATATCTACGCATATCCACGTGATGAGTATATCATAAACGCTTTTTCTTGATATGTCCAGATAAAAACGGGTAAGTATACAATATTTCTACATATTTCCTGACAATTCACGGTAAATAAAAGCAAATTTGCTGTCAAACATCTGAAGTCAATTGCCAATACGAAAAATGCCCGTTAATAGAAAAGCCACCCCGAACGGGGCGGCCGTATTGTCAAAAATCCTTAAGCTTTTGGCGGGAAAAACTCGTCGTGAATGGCATTGACAGCTTCCTTGAGCTGCGAGCCCTTGACGAGGCAGGAAATGCTGATTTCCGACGTGCTGATGATGTCGATGTTGATCTGTGCCTTGGAAAGTGCACCGAACATGCGGGCAGCGATGCCAGGATTGCCGAGCATGCCGGCACCGACAATCGAGACCTTCGCAACGTCTTCCTCAATCAGGACGGCAATGGCGTTGAGCTTGTCCGCAACTTTGTCAACAACCTTCTTGGCCTGTGCAAGGTCGTCCGAAGCAACCGTGAAGACCATATCCGTGACATTCTTTTCGATGTTGCGGATGCTCTGCACGATCATGTCGACATCGATGTTGGCATCAGCCAGGGCCGAGAAAATCTCATGGGCAATGCCCGGCGTATTCGGGATGCCGAGTACGGCAATCTTTGCTACCTTCTCATCATGTGCGACACCGCGGATTACAAAATCCTTATCTTCCATTGTATAGTCCTCCCTAATGATCGTGCCAGGTTTATTCGTGAACGTCGAACGAACGTGAATCGGAATATTGAAGTACTTGCCCATTTCGACAGAGCGCGGCTGCATAACGCCAGCGCCGAGGCGTGCCATCTCGAGCATCTCGTAGTACGTGATTTCCTTCATCTTGCGCGCATTCTTGACAATGCGCGGGTCAGCCGAGTAAACGCCATCGACATCCGTGTAGATTTCACAGGAATCTGCCTTGAGCGCACCGGCGAGGGCAACGGCCGACGTATCAGAACCGCCGCGGCCGAGCGTGACGAGGTCGCCGATCTCGTCGCAGCCCTGGAAGCCTGCCACGACAACGATATTGCCCTTATCGAGCTCCTCATGAACGCGTTTTGGCTGAATGTCCTTGATGCGGCCCTTCGTATGTACAGAATCCGTACGCATGCCTGCCATCGGACCCGTCAGCGAGACAGCCGGCTGACCAAGGCTCTTAAAGGCCATTGCGAGGAGTGCAATGGAGACCTGCTCACCGGTCGTCAGCAGCATATCCATTTCGCGCGCATACTGATACGGATTCTTCGTGATGCCGTTGGCGAGTTCAATGAGATTATCCGTGGTATCACCCATTGCCGATACCACCATGACGATCTGGTCGCCCGGCTGCTTTTCGCTCAGCACTCTCTTTGCTACATTCATGATCTTTTCCGTGGTAGCGACAGAGCTGCCACCGAATTTCTTTACAATAAGCGCCATGTTTCTCCCCCTAAACATACACCAGTGCATCCGTCATAAGCGGACACAAAGGCTTTTTGTTTGTTAAAGTGTTTAATCGAAACATATTATACAAGAAATTCAGCGGCCTGTCTACCGTATTTCGCTATTTTTATGTAAAAATGTTTTTTAGGAGAGCACACAGGCAGAATGGCATGTTACAGTTCTTTGAAAAAGCACAGCATAATTCTCTGCGAATGATAAGATTCGACCTGTTTTCAAGGGCAAATAAGAAAAGTGGACATCTGTCCCAAGCTATGATAAATTGGATACGTACTTTATTTCTATCTTATTAGCAAGAACGTTCATTAAGGCTGTAAGGCGCATCAGGCTCCATTTAGGCCTTATTAAAGAAAGGAGTGACCTGTCTTGCAAAAACGTCCTATCGGTGTCGAAGAGAAGCTGCCGCTTCTCGAGACCATCCCCCTTTCGCTGCAGCATCTCTTCGCGATGTTCGGCTCTACGGTGCTCGTGCCGATTCTCTTTAAGATCAATCCGGCCACGGTCCTGCTCTTCAACGGCATTGGCACCATTCTCTATCTCGTCCTCTGCAAAGGAAAAATTCCAGCCTATCTCGGTTCGAGCTTTGCCTTTCTTTCTCCTGTCTTTCTCGTACTCGCGCAGTACAGCTATGAAGCAGCACTCGGCGGCTTCATCTGTGTCGGCGTGGTCTTCTGCCTCGTCGGACTTCTCGTGCGCGCAGTCGGCACGAGCTGGATTGATGTGATTTTCCCGCCGGCCTCGATGGGTGCCATCGTCGCCGTCATTGGTCTCGAGCTCATGCCGACCGCCGCCGGCATGGCTGGCCTCACGGGCGACAAGGCCGATGGCACGACCATCTTCGTCTCCCTTGCCACACTGGCCATCACAATCTTCGCTTCGGTTGCCTTCAAGGGCTTCCTCTCCATCATCCCCATCCTCATCGGCGTCGTCAGCGGCTACATCATCGCAGCTGCCTGCGGCATCGTCGATTGGACACTCGTCGCCAATGCCCCGTGGTTTGCCTTGCCGACCTTCTACACGCCGGTATTTGACCTCGGTGCCATCCTCATCATCCTGCCGGCCTCGCTCGTCGTCATCGTCGAGCATATCGGTCATCTGATTGTCACGGGCAACATCGTCGGCCATGACCTCACCAAAGACCCGGGCCTCGACCGCTCCATCTTCGGCAACGGCCTTTCGACCATCATCTCGGGTTTCTTTGGCTCGACGCCGAACACGACGTACGGTGAAAATATCGGCGTACTTGCCATCACGAAGGTCTTCTCGACCTGGGTCATCGGCGGTGCTGCTGTCTTCGCCATCATTCTCTCGTGCTTCGGCAAGCTCGCGGCCCTCATCCAGAGCATCCCGACGCCGGTCATGGGCGGCGTTTCCATGCTGCTCTTCGGCGTCATCGCCGCTTCCGGCATCCGCATCCTCGTCGAAGCAAAAGTCGACTACAACAATCCGATGAACCTTCTGCTGACGTCCATCGTCATGGGCATCGGCGTTTCGACGGCCAGCCTGACGATTGGCACCGTAAGCTTCAAGGGCATGTCGCTCGCAACAGTCGTCGCCATCATCCTGTCCCTTGCCTTCCGCCTCATCGCCATGGCCCGCGGTGACAAGAACCCGCTCGTCGGCAAAAACGATCCGGTCAGCGAGATTGAACCAAAGGATAAAGAAAACAAATGACGCAGATCCGCGTCAAACTGCCAGAAGCCTTGACGACTATGCCCGTCAAGGCTTTTCTGACACAAAAAGAAGGCATCTCCTCGACCATCTGGAAACGCATCAAGCATTCCGGCACGTTCCGCGTCAACGGCGTGCTCTGCAATGCCGCACGGGCCGAAGTCAAAAATGGCGACCTCGTGAGTTACGATATCGTACGGCCCTCCAATATCGAACCGGAAAAGCTGCCCCTCGACATCCGCTACGAAGATGAATACCTCATGATTGTCAACAAGCCGGCTGGCCAGCTCGTCCATCCGACCACCAAAGAAGCACATGGCACCCTGGGCAACGCCATCTTATATTGGTATGAAACACACGGCGAGCACCATGCCTATCACCCTGTGCACCGGCTTGACCGCGATACCTCAGGCCTTGTGCTCATCGCCAAAGTTCCTCAGGTACAGTATAAGCTGACGCCAAGGCGCGGAGAGGGAAAACTCTTTCACCGCGAATATCTCGCTATTATAGAAGGAAACCTCACGCCGCCCGACGGCCTCATCGACGCGCCGATTGCACGCGCGCTGCCGAGCATCATCCTCAGAAAAGTTTCGCCGGAAGGTCAGGAAGCCCGTACGCATTACCGCACCGTGCGGTCAAACGGACGTTTTTCCCTGCTGCGCCTCGTCTTGGACACGGGCCGCACGCATCAGATTCGCGTGCATCTCGCCCATCTCGGCCATCCTCTTTTAGGCGATGACCTCTACGGCGGAGACTGCAGCCTGATAAAAAGGCAGGCCCTGCACGCCTGCCGTCTCTACTTCACGCATCCCATGACCGGGCAAAACATCAACATCAAAGTTCCGCTGCCGTCCGATATGGAGCAAATTGTCTCGGATTGTCAGCTTTTGTGAAGATAATTCTTATTATTTATTCGCAAACGATGAGTTTTTCATAAAAATTGACAATCCACTATACACCATAAGCGTGTTCTATGTTATAATGAAATCAGTTCGTATAGTGAACATAATTTCATTAGGGGGTAATGAAAAATGCCATTAGTTGGAACGAAAGAAATGTTCAAGAAAGCTTATGAAGGCGGCTTCGCCATCGGTGCTTTCAACATCAACAACATGGAGATTGTACAGGGTATCACGGAAGCAGCTGCAGAGCTGAATTCCCCGGTTATCCTGCAGGCTTCCGCCGGCGCACGCAAGTACGCTAAGGGCCCGTATCTCCGTCACCTCGTCGAGGCAGCTCTTGAGGTCAACGATATTCCTATCGCTCTGCACCTCGATCATGGTCCGGATTTCGAGACCTGCAAAGCCTGCATCGATGATGGCTTCACGTCCGTTATGTTCGATGGCTCGAAATACGAGTTCAAAGAGAACATCAAACGTACGCAGGAAGTCGTTGCTTATGCTCATGAGCATGGCGTCGTTGTCGAAGCTGAGCTCGGTAAGCTCGCCGGCATCGAAGATGATGTAAAAGTCGCTGCTCACGAAGCAGCTTACACGCAGCCGGAAGAGGTTGAGGAATTCGTCAGCGAGACGGGTGTTGATTCCCTCGCAATCGCTATCGGCACGAGCCATGGCGCATTCAAATTCAAACCGGAACAGTGCACGCGCAACGCTGACGGCGTTCTCGTACCGCCTGAACTGCGTTTCGATATCCTCGCTGAAATCGAGAAGAAGATTCCGGAGTTCCCGATCGTTCTCCACGGCGCTTCCTCCGTTATTCCGAAGTATGTCAAGATCATCAACGACAATGGCGGCAAACTCGCTGATGCTGTAGGTATTCCTGAGGATCAGCTCCGCAAGGCTGCTAAATCCGCTGTCTGCAAGATCAACATCGACTCCGACCTGCGTCTCGCTATGACGGCTGGTATCCGTGAGCATTTCTTCGCTCATCCGGAGCACTTTGACCCGCGTCAGTACTGCGCTGATGGCCGTGCTTACATCAAAGAGCTCGTTGAGCACAAGATCAAAGAAGTTCTCGGCTCCGCAAACAGCGCTGCCGGCGTTATGGAACTCGTCAACGCCAACAAGTAATCCATCCGGATGCGATAAAGGCAATAAAAAAGACCGCTTTCATGGCGGTCTTTTTTATTGCCTTTTTAAATATTCTGGAGCAGCATGTCCCCAACACTCGGATAAACGGCTTTGGCAGCTTCCTTCATGAATGGCTGAGCCGTCTCGACCGTATAGCCATGGAAATACTCAACGGCGGGCAAATCGTTCTGATCATCACCAATGAAGAAAATTTCTTCCGGCTGCCATTTCGTGACTTTGAGCAGACGGCGCAGGCCGTCACGCTTGTTGGCCTCTTTAAGGTTCAGGTCGACGTAGTTGCGGTTGATGTTGCCGATGATTTCCGGATATTTTGCGCGCACCTTCGCCGTCGTCTCCTGTGCCTCTTCGACCGTCGCGCAGCGCATGCTGACCTGCACAACTTTAGGCATCTCGCGCGCCTTGGCAAAAGTCACCTTTTCCATCGGGATGTTCAGCCCAAATTCCATGGCAGTTGGAATGTCAAGAAGATACATATCCGTCTCCGTCAGGATGCGCATGGGATTGTTTGTCTCATGTATGAGCGGCATATCGAGAAGCCCCTGCAGCATTTCGCACGGAAAAGTCAGGCTCGTCAGGATTTCCTTCTTTTTATCGACGATGACCGCACCGTTGTTGCAGACGAGATAATCAGGCTGCAGGTCCGGATATTTCTGCAGCTCAAAGTCAATGAGGCTCAGGCCGCGGCCCGTGCAGATGCCGAATTTATGCCCTGCCGCCTGCCATTTTTTGACGGCATCGATATTTGACTGCGGTACAGGCTCATGAATGGGACAGAATGTCCCGTCAAAATCAGTTGCTGCTAATTTCATAACGCATAGTTCCCTTCTATTATATTTATATTCTCTTCGGCTAAATTATAACACGATTTCCTGACATGTCACAGCAAAGCCGGTAAAATCAAACAGCAGGATGGTCTCCCGTTCTGCCATTTTCCCCTTCCCTGCCTGCCGGACATCATAAGCAAAAAACTCGATATGATATTTGCCGCGCACATCGCGCCAATTGCGGAAGACGAAATCGGGAATATAGCAAAGCGGCCTGTCGCTGCGCCAGAATGGTGCCGTCCTGTCCTGATGCTTTTCCATATCCCAGTGCAGATATGTCGGACGAATGCGGCCGCCGTCGGCCATCAAAGCATCGAAGCGCAGCAGATTGTCAAGGAGCTTCTCCGAAAGTCCGTATGTTTCCCGACAGAAATCCCTTAGATAGCCATAGAGATTTTTCGTCGCATGGCCGATTCTGTGGAAACCTTTACATTCCCACCAGTTGGTAAAACGCTGCCAAAAGGCAAAGGCATTGCCGTTTTCTTCTGCGGCAATCAAAAAGTCAGCCGTATGGCGGCAGCGTCCGGCATTGTAGTAATACTCAAAAACAGCCTCGAAGCTGTGGAACCAGCGGATTTCGCCATAGGTCAGGGCATCTGAGGTCATGACTTCATACGGTGCCATCGGCATATATTCATATTGATACGGCTTTACGAGCTGCATCATCGAAGCCCCCTTGAGGAATTTGAGGAAACCGAGCTGCAGCATATCGGTATGCAGGGCGTAGACATCATTGAAGGACTTCGCAAACGACGCCATGCCCTCACCCGGCAGGCCGATAATCAGGTCGACATGCAGGTGCATATTATGGAAGGAAAGGATGCGGCGTATATGGCCGGCAATTTTCTCCCAGTGATTGACGCGCGAGACGGCGGCCAGCGTCTGGGGATTGGTCGACTGGATGCCGATTTCAAGCTGCACGCGGCCGCGCGGCAGTTTTTTTAGCGTTTCGAGAACCTCTTCATCGAGGTAGTCGATGGCGACTTCAAAATGGAAATTCGTGCGCACCGACTGCGGCAGTTTTACGAGATACTGCAGGATGGGCAGAAAATGTGACTTTTTCGCATTGAACGTGCGGTCGACGAACTTGACCTGACGCACGTTGTGGCGCACAAAAAAGTCAAGTTCACGGAACACGCGTGCAAGAGACAGATAGCGCACGCCCGCCGTCGCGCATGAAAGGCAATAAGCGCAGGAAAACGGACAGCCGCGCGAAGTCTCATAATAGAGAATGCGTTCCTTAAGCCCCTCCATCTCCTCTTCACGGTAGCCAAACGGCACAACCGCAGGATTTTGGAAGTCCGCCACAGTCACATCCGTGCTCTCCTCAATCGTACCATCGCCGCGCCGCATGGCAACGCCCGGCACGATGCCCAGCCCTGCAAGCTTTTTCATCGCGTTCTTGGCAAAATGAAATTGACGGATTCTCTCGATAAGTGCCGGCACCGCCTCTTCTC
This sequence comes from Mitsuokella apri, assembly GCF_051886055.1. Classification (NCBI taxonomy): domain Bacteria; kingdom Bacillati; phylum Bacillota; class Negativicutes; order Selenomonadales; family Selenomonadaceae; genus Mitsuokella; species Mitsuokella apri. The sequence goes on from NZ_JBJEXT010000020.1 coordinate 27,198, forward strand.
CTTCACCGCGAATGACAAAATCCACCATAGGGAAGGATTTCATGAATTCAGCCGTGCCATACGAAACCTCAGGCCCGCCGCAGATAATGATGGTATCGGGCAGAGCTTTGGGCAGAAGCCGCAGAAGCTTTTTGACCATCTCGATATTCCAGATATAACAGGCAATGCCGAGCACGCGCGGCTTTTGCTCATAAATCTCGCCAAGAGCGTCAAGCAGCTGATGGTTGATCGTGAGCTCCATGATCTCTGAACCCTTGACGCATTCGCGCAGATAACGCACGGCCAGTGAGGTATGCATATACTTTGCATTGACCGCCAGCCATAAAATTCTCTCGTTCTCTTTTTTCATCTGCACGTTCCATTCCTTCCTCTATCCTTGACACCAAGCCAATCCATAAACATATTTCATTGTAGCAGGAAAGAAGCAAGAAGTATAGGGCTGCCCCCTGCCCTGTGTTATAATAAGGAAGAAAGCAGTCAGGCTTGGACCTGCCTGAACACAAAACTAAAAACAAAAACGAAAGGAAGTCATGCCCATGACGACTGCGATAAAAAAAGCCGCGCTGCCAAAACGCGGGGAAATCCCAGCGGATAAGCGCTGGCATCTTGAAGATATCTATAAGACAAAGGAAGACTGGCAGGCTGCACGCGATGCCATTCCTGCAAAGCTCAAAGAAATCGAAAATTTTCGCGGCAAACTAAGTGATCCGCAGAATCTGCTCGACTGCCTGACGAAGCAGGATGAGATGGAAATAGCCCTTTCTTCCGTCTTTGCCTGGGCCCGCATGATGTCCGATACCGACACGGGCAATCAAGATTATCAGGCAGCTGTGGCAAGCGTCATGCCGCTTCTCGACAAGGCCGGTGCCGCGACTTCCTTCATCGAGCCGGAACTCCTCGCCCTGCCCGAAGAAAAGCTGCAAGAAATGCCAAATGCCCTGCCCGGTCTCAAAAAGTACCGCTTCCACCTGCAGGAACTGCTGCGCCTTAAGGCCCATATTCTGACACCGGAGCAGGAAGCGTTTCTCGCCAGCACAGGTGAGCTCCGAAGTTCGGCGCGCAATACGTATACGGTCATGGTCAATGCCGACCTCAAATTTCCGGATACGCTCGGTGAAGACGGCAGCCTCACGACATTTTCTGAGAGCCGCTATATGAAGTTTCTGCGCAGTGAAAAACAGGAAGTCCGCAAAGATGCCTTTACAAAACTCTTCCGGACCTACCGTTCGTTCCGCAATACTTTTGCCTCACTCTACAGCTCATCTGTGAAGGCCAGCCAGTTCACGGCCTCGATGCGCCATTACAAGACGATGCGCGAAGCGGCGCTTGACGGCAACAACATCCCTGTTTCCGTTTATGACAGAGCCATTCAGGCTACGCGTGCTTATCTGCCTGAGCTGCACCGCTATATGGCCATCAAGAAGCGGCTGCTGGGGCTCGACAAACTCCACATGTACGACCTATACGTGCCGATTGTCGAGAAGCCCTCTGTCTCCTATCCCTACGAAAAAGCCAAGCCCATCCTCAGAGAAGCTCTGCAGCCGCTTGGTGAAACGTACCTGCACGATCTTTTCACAGGCCTTGAAAGCGGCTGGGTCGACCGCTGCGAAAACGAAGGCAAGCGCGGCGGTGCCTATTCGTGGGGCGTTTACGGCGTCCATCCTTTCGTACTCATGAGCTGGAACGACACGTACGAATCCCTGTCGACCCTCGCGCATGAAATGGGCCATTCCATGCACAGCTGGTACAGCAGCCAAAAGCAGGAATTCACGAATTCCGAATACACGATTTTCTGTGCCGAAGTCGCTTCGACGACCAACGAGAACCTTCTGCTCGAGTACATGCTTAAAAAAGCCAACGGCGCGGAACGCCTCTATTACCTCAATCTCTACCTTGAGCAGATCCGCACGACGGTCTTCCGCCAGATGCTCTTCGCGGAATTTGAAGTTGAGACGCACGCGCTTGTAGAAAAGGGCGAAGCCCTGACGGCCGACCGCCTCGAAGCCATCTGGATGAAGCTCAACCGCGATTATTACGGCGAAGATGTCGTGCTCGACGAAGAACTCGCCGCTGAATGGAGCCGCATTCCGCATTTCTACCGTCCGTTCTACGTCTACCAGTATGCAACGGGCTACGCAGCGGCCATGACGCTTTCCCACAACCTGCGCACACAGGGCGAGGCGGCGCGCAGGGCTTACCTTGATTATCTAGGAAGCGGCGGCAGCGACTACTCGATCAAGCTCCTGCAGCATGCCGGCGTCGACATGACGAGCACGGAGCCTTTCAAGATTACGTTCGAGAAATTCCGCTGCTGCCTCGATGAACTCGAGCAGGCTGTAAAGTAAAATTTCCCATAAAGAACAGTTGTAGCGCCTTGTCAAGCAAAAATACTTGCAAGGCGCTCTGATTTGTGCTAGAATACTTATATTGTGTTTAGGGCCATTGTGTCCCTAAGGATTAAGGAGGTGTAACACATGGCAAATGTTTGCGAGTTTTGTGCAAAAGGCGAGCTGTCCGGCAACAACGTCAGCCACTCCCACCTGAAGACGAAACGTTCCTGGAAACCGAACATCCAGCGTGTCCGCGCTGTTGTTGACGGCGAGGTTAAACGTGTCAACGTCTGCACGCGCTGCCTGCGTTCCGGTAAGGTTCAGCGTGCCCTTTGATTTTGCGCATCATATCAAAGCTGATATATCATAAATAGAGCAGATAAGATAAAATCTTATCTGCTCTATTTATTTGCCTGAACGGCTGTTATATTTTATTTTGCTTTGGCCTCTGCAATGATGGTCTCCGCATTGCGCTCGGGGACCGGCTCATAACGGGCAAAGCTCAGCGTGTAGCTGCCGCGGCCCTGCGTCAGGGAACGCAGTTCCGTCGCAAAACGGTAGAGTTCGGATTCCGGGACTTCCGCATGGATTTCACTCATATCCTTGCCCTTGCCCTCGATGCCGAGGATGCGCGCGCGCTTCGAATTGAGCCTGCCGACGACATCGCCCATGTAATACTCCGGCGCCGTGATGCGGATATCGTCAATCGGCTCGAGAAGAATCGGGCTCGCCTCCATGACGCCCTTGCGGATGGCCAGAGACGTGGCCGTCTTGAAAGCGGCTTCCGACGAATCGACCGTATGATAGGAACCATCGTAGAGATTGACCTTGACATCGACGACAGGATAGCCTGCGAGCACGCCGCCCGCGAGCGTTTCCGCCGTGCCCTTCTCAACGGCCGGAATGTACTGGCGCGGCACACTGCCGCCAAAAATCGTCTCGGTGAATTCGTTGCCGGAGCCGGCTTCTTTCGGGCTGATTTCGAGCCAGACATCGCCGTACTGGCCGTGGCCGCCGCTCTGTTTCTTATGCTTGCCCTGCACCTTGACGCTCTTCCGGATCGTCTCGCGGTACGGCACGCGCGGCTCATGAAGCTCCAGCTCTACGCCGAATTTGCGCTGCAGCTTGTCCCTGAGCACTTCAAGATGGACTTCGCCGATGCCGCGCAGGATGGTCTCGTGTGTCTCGGGATTCTTCTCAACAAGGATGGTGGGGTCTTCATCCTGCTGCTTAGCGAGAGCGGCAAAGACCTTGTCCTCATCCCCCTTCTTATGCGCGGCAGCCGCCATCGCGAGCATCGGTGCCGGATATTCGATATTTTCATAAACAATCGGGTCCGCGCTGTCGCAGAGCGTATCGCCCGTCTTCACGGACTGCAGCTTCGTCGTCGCGACGATATCGCCGGCTGCCGCTTCATGCAAATGTTCCTGACGCTTGCCCTGCAGGGAGAAGAGAGAACCTACGCGCTCCGTATTGTCTTTATTCGGATGCAGATACGTCGCATCGCCTTTCATCGTGCCCGAGAAAATGCGCAGATAGCTCAGTCGGCCGACAAACGGGTCCACAACAGTCTTGAAGACCTGTGCCGAGAATGCATCTTCTGTACGGCGCTCTTTGATGTCGCCGCTTTCCGGCTCGAGGCCGATGGCCACGTGGAAATACGGCGTCGGCATGTATTCGACAATGCCGTTCATGAGTTTCTTGACGCCGATATTCTGCTTGGCCGAACCGCAGAATACCGGGAAGATCTTGCCGGCCTGGATGCCTTCAATCAGGGCCGCTGCCACCTCGACTTCCGTGATTTCCGTGCCCTCGATGTATTTTTCGAGCAGTTCATTGTTGAATTCTGCCACGGACTCGATGAGTTTCTGCCTTGCTTCTTCCACATCCCCCCGAATGTACTCCGGAATGTCAGCAACCAAATCTTCCTCATCATGCGTGACAATCTTCATATGCAGGGCCAAAAGGTCGACGACGCCCTGAAAAGCAGCTTCCTCGCCAACCGGCAGCTGCACGGGCACGACGCCATCGCCAAAGCGTACGCGCAGTTCCTCAACAACCTGATGGAAGTCAGCGTGCTCACGGTCCATCTTATTGATAAAGAATGCGCGCGGCAGCTCCGCTCCTTCGGCATAGCGCCAGGCTTTTTCCGTTTCCACCTCGATGCCCGACGGTGCCGAAATGACAATCAACGCACTGTCTGCCGCTGTCAGCGCGCCCTTGACTTCACCGACAAAATCCGGGTACCCCGGAGTATCGATGAAATTGATCTTATAGTCACGCCATTCACAGGCTGCCAGCTTCATATTGATGGTCATGCCGCGCTTCTCTTCTTCGGGCTCGCAGTCGAGTACGCTCGTGTGTTCTTCGACACTGCCCAGGCGTTTGACCGCTCCTGCATCGAAAAGGCAGGCATCTAAGAGACTCGTCTTGCCCGTCTTGCCGTGGCCAATGACCGCTACATTGCGCAGGTTCGAACTTTTATAAGATTTCATCGCAATCCCTCCCAGTACTTCTTATTTTCACTTATGTGTTCTATATTCGCGGAAAGTCAGAATTTTCCTGCCAGATTGCCTGAAATCTATGAAAACCGTAGCATAAAAAAAAGCTTCTGTCCGCAAAAAGCAAAAACAGAAGCTTTTCATATCAAGACCGACTGGCTGTTTCTGCTCAATCGTCCTCGTAGATATCCTCTTCGAGACGCATGAGCAGATAACAGTAGTCCGACAGCCTGTTGAGATAAATCATATCGCTCTCCGCCACATTTTCCATGGCTGCGAGACGCCAGGCACAGCGTTCTGCGCGGCGGGCCGTCGTGCGCGCAAGGTCAAGCATCGCGCCGCTCTGAGACTCTCCCGGGATGATGAAGGCATGTTCCTCGGGCAGGTCATCCTCGATTTCATCGCACCAGCCTTCCAGTTCCCGGACATCGTTCTGCGTGATGCGCGGCTCTTGGCCCACACTGGCAAAATCTGCCATGAGTACCGGCATTTTCTTCTGCAGCTGCAGGATGCGCTCTGCTACATCCTCTTTATCCGCAAAAGCACGGGCTAAACCGAGCACGGAATCGAGCTCATCGAGCGTGCCATACGTATCGACGCGCAGGCCGCTCTTTTTGACGCGTTCACCGGTCAAAAGGCTCGTCTCGCCTTGATCGCCGGTTTTCGTCGTGATGGACATATCAGTCATCCCCTTCTACATGATATTCCTCGTCATAAATCTCCGTCTGATTGAAGAAAATGGAAATCTCACGGGCAGCACTTTCCGGGCTGTCCGACGCATGGACGGCATTGCGGCGTCCGGAAGCAGCAAACTGCTTGCGGATGGTGCCTTCTTCTGCGTCCTTCGGATTCGTCTTGCCGTTTATTTTGCGCACGCGGGCGATGGCATTCTCGCCTTCGAGTACCATGGCGATGAGCGGACCGGACGTCATGAAGCCCACGAGGTCAGGATAGTACGGACGGCCGATGTGCTCTTCGTAATGGATGGAGGCAAGGCGCTCATCCATCTTCAGGAGCTTCATCGCCAGAATGCGGAAACCCTCGTCCTCATAGCGTTTGATGATTTCTCCGGCATGATGTTTTGCAAAAGCATCTGGTTTGACTAATACGAGTGTTCTTTCCATAGCTGATTTTTCCATTCTCTAAAATCCCCTTACAATAATTCTGCTTTATATTCCTGAGCCACCCTGCGGTAACTCAAAGCTGACTCTTTGAGTGCTTCAATCTCGTCATCACGCAGACCGCGGATAATCTGTGCAGGACGTCCGTAGACGAGCGAATTCGGCGGAATCTTGCGGTCGCGCTCAATGATGGTGCCGGCACCGATGACTACGTTTTCACCAATCTCCGTGTTGCCTAAGATAATGGACCCCATGCCAATGAGCGTATGATCGCCAATTTTCTTGCTGTGAATAGTGGCATTGTGCCCGATGATGACGCCCTCTCCGATCTCTGTCGGATGTTCGTACATGACGTGCACGACGGCATTTTCCTGGATGTTGGTATTTTTGCCAATATGGACGGGCTGAAAATCACCGCGAACTGTGGCACCGAACCAGACACTGCAGCCTTCCTCCATCGTGACATCGCCAGCTACGACCGCTGTAGGTGCCAGAAAAACACTTTCGTGGATTTTCGGTTTAACGGATTTATAAGGCACGATAATAGCCATATTACCTTCCCCCTGTCTTGCGTTTTAGGAAGTTGAAATATCCCCTTCCAGATTTATCTATTTTGATTCACGTTCTATTTTGATTTATTCGTGAAAAAAAGAAATCTTCCTGCCTTGAACAGGAAGATTTCTTTCTCTTCAGCAAAATCCTTCTATTTTTTGCTTGTTTCGGGCAAAGCAGAACCTCGCAGCATTTGCTGCAGGACCTGCACCTGACGGGAAAAAATCCAGTCTCCCACGGCCGGCCCCCTAAGACCTGCCGGCGCGTTCTGACCGCGAATGCCTTTCATCTTTTTGACCAGCTCTTCGCCATGCATGAGATAAGCCGGCAGACTGTGATGGTCCGCCAAAATCACGGCGTTAAAGTCCGCAAAGCTCAATACGGAGCGCTGTTTGTCGATGGCGAGCAGCAGAGCCGCAATCTTGCCCGTTTTCCTGAGCAGCGGTGCGCGCATATGCTGCTCGATGACGAAATTTCCTGCGCGCAGCCATTCCTTCGGCAGCGTCACCCGTTTGTCCCACTTGGCAAGCTCCGCAAGCCCTCTCGCTTCGTGGCCGTAATGATGCGGTTCCATTGTTTTGGGCGTCGTACCCTTGCCGAGGTCGTGAACGAGTGCAGCAAAGCGCGCGGCCGTATTCTTTGTCCGTTTCGCCGTCTCCTCAAGCACAAGCAGCGTATGCTCAAAGGCATCTCCCTCCGGATGATATTCAGGTGGCTGGGTTTTGCCAATGAGGTGAAAAAGCTCCGGAAACGTCACATCGAGAATGTCAGCCTTCTCTAAAGCCCGAAAGAAAAGAGAGGGATGTGCTGACTGCAGCGCACGGCGCAGTTCGGAGGTGATGCGTTCCGGCGGCTCCTGCCGCAGTTCTTCGCGGCAGGCAGCCATATAATGGTAGGTTTCTTCCGCAATCGTGAAGCCGAACTCCGCAGACTGCCTCGCTGCCCGCAGGGCCCGCACAGGGTCTTCCGTGAAATGAGCGGAAACAGCGCGTATTTTTTTCTCGGCGATATCCTCACGGCCGTGATACGGGTCAATGAGTTTCTTGGCCGGCAGTTCCAGGGCCATGCTGTTCATCGTCGTATCGCGCCGGTAAAGATCTTCCTCTACGGTCACCGAAGGATCATATGAGACGCGGAACCCGCGGTATCCCTGTCCTTCCTTTTTTTCCCTGCGCGCAAAAGCCACTTCACAGGCCGTACCCTCAATCTGCACGAGATAAACGGGAAAGCCTCGTCCGACTTTCTGTGCCTTCGGAAAAAGCTCTTGAAATGTTTCTTCCGCAATCCCTGAAACCATATAGTCCTTGTCATGCGGCCGGACCTTGCGGAAAAAATCGCGCACCCAGCCGCCAACAATAAAAAGGCGGGCTCCATGCTGCTGCAAGATTTCAGCAAATTCCGCTTCTGTCATGTTTTCTCCTCCAGCAAAAAAGGGGCTCTATAGGCCCCTTTTATCTTAATTCATTCTTTTAATATCTGCGCACCGTGTGTATCGAGGTCAAGCGTCAAAATGCGTGCCTCGACATCGTGCTTCTTAAAAGCTTCAAGCATGGCCTTGCCGACTTTCTCCTCGGCATGACGGCGCTCAAGCACGTAGGCGATGAGGCAGGGACCGGCACCGCTGAGCGTTGCGCCGGCAGCGCCGGCACGGCAGGCCGCCTTGAAGACATCGTACATGCCCGGGATGAGCTCAGCGCGGTACGGCTGGTGCAGGGCATCGTCGAGGCCAAGACGCAGATAGCGCTCATTGCCGCGCGTCAAAGCTGCGACGAGCATCGAAGCGCGCCCGATGTTGAAAATCGCATCCTTCATCGGCACTTCCGTTGGCAGGACTTTGCGGGCCATGCGAGTCGAAAGCGGGAAATTCGGCACAGCTACGACAAATTTCATGCGGAAGCGCGGCAGGAAGCTGAAACAGTCGACGCGGCCATTCGTGACCGCATTGACCGTAAAGCCGCCAAAAATGGCCGGTGCCACATTGTCGGGATGTCCTTCGATATCCGTCGCGAACTGCAAAAGCTCACGGCGGTTGAAAGGATTGCCAATGAGGGCATTGGCTGCCGTAAGGCCCGCGACGATGGCGGTAGCCGAGCTGCCAAGGCCGCGCGAAAGCGGCACGCGGTTCTCCATATGGATGACTGCACCGCGGTAATCGCGGTCCTTGCCTGCTTTTTCGAGCAGATACTGGGCAGAACGCCAAACGATATTGTGATTGTCACAGGGAATATTTGTAGCGCCCTCCCCCGTCATTGTGATGGAAAGTCCCGGCTCATGCGTCAAACGCAGTTCAAGGTCATTATAGACGGTGCAGGCAAGGCCGAGACAGTCAAATCCCGGACCGCAGTTGGCACTCGTTCCGGGAACGCGTACACGAATACTTTTTTCTGTCATGCTTTACCCCCGATCTTCATTCTCGACACGAATGACATTGCGGATCTCATCAACGACCGGCAGCTCCTGCAAAGCAGCGAGAGCCTTTCCGATGCGCTTATGTTTGACAAGATGCGTGATGGCCACGATTTCTGCATGGTCCACTACGTTGCGGCGCGTCTGGATAACAGACTTCAGGCTGACACCGGCATCGCCAAAAGCCGTGGCGATGGCACCGAGCACGCCCGGTTTGTCGTCGACAAGCAGGCGCACATAGTAAGAAGAAGAGGTCTTGTCAAGCGGACAGATTTTCTTCTGTTCATAGCACGTGCAGCGCACATGGCCAAACGTGCGGTTGATGATGTCGCGTGCCACATCGATGATATCCGAGACAACAGCCGAAGCCGTCGGCAGGGAGCCTGCGCCCTGACCGTAGAACATGGCCTCGCCAATGGCATTGCCGCGCACAAAAATGGCATTATAAACGCCGTTAACAGAAGCCAGCGGATGCGTCTTGGGCAGGAAGACCGGATGAACGCGTACATCGACGCCGTGTTCGTCCGTATCCTTGCCGACGGCGAGCAGTTTGATGACATAGCCAAGGTCTTTGGCATATTCAATATCATCTGGCGTGATTTTCGTGATGCCCTCAACGGATACATCCTTGAGCTCGACGCGCGTATTAAACGCCAGGGAAGCGAGGATGGCAGCCTTGCGGGCCGCATCGAGGCCATCGACATCAGCCGAAGGATTGGCCTCAGCATAGCCCTTTGCCTGTGCTTCCTTGAGTACGGTATCGTAATCTGCCCCGCACTCCGTCATCTTTGTCAGCATGTAATTCGTCGTGCCATTGACGATACCGAGAATTTCCGTAATGCGGTTGGCCGTCAGGCACTGCTTGAGCGGCGTGATAATGGGAATGCCCCCGCCGACACTGGCCTCAAAGCGGAAATCGACATCCTTCTTTTCAGCCATGGCAAACATATCCTTGCCAAACTGTGCCACGACGTCCTTATTGGCCGTTACCACACTCTTGCCGGCTTCCATTGCCCGCAGCATATATTCGCGGGCAGGATGAATGCCGCCCATGAGCTCAACCACGACATCAATCTCAGGGTCATTCAGAATCTCTTCAATATTATCCGTCAGGTTGACATTGCCGAGATAAGGACGCGGTTTCTTCGTATCGCGCACCAGAACTGTTTTAATAGCAATCGGTGTGCCGACGCGTTCCGTAATCTGGGAACGATTCATCTCGAGCACCTTAATGACGCCGGATCCGACCGTACCGGACCCGAGCAGACCAACCTTTATGACTTTATCCATCCGACACACCTTCTCTCCTTAGGACTGACCAAGAACTTCGAGACGTTTGACACCATCGACCATGCGCAGTTTGTCGAGCAGGGCTTCAAGGTCAACCGAAAGATTGGCCGTCTCAATTGAGACCGTCGCATTGGCAACCCCCTGAAGAGGAATGCCCTGATTGATGGTCATGATGCTGCCCGAATCTGCCGAAATCGTATTGAGCACGCTCGACAGGACTCCTTTTTTGTGTTCTAAGAGCAGCGTCAGCGTGACGATTTTATTCTGGCTGGCCTCATAGAACGGGAAAACATAATCCTTGTACTTATAATACGCACTGCGCGAAAGCTCCATTTTTTCTACCGCTTCGTTGATGGTGCGGGCGTCGCCGCGCTTGAGCATCTCCTTGACACGAATCGTCTTCTTAATTGCCTCTGGCAGGATCTCCTCACGAACAAGGAAAAAACCGCTTTTATCGTTGTTCATATATTACGCCTCCAATGGATACTAATCTTTTGACAAAGGATAGTATACCATAAGATGTGCACAAATGCCAATGAAATTTCCGTATTTGTCCAAAATATAAGGATATATTTCACAAAATGTTAACTTGTTACATGCGAAAAATAAAAAAACAGCCTGCATGAACAGGCTGTAAACGTTATCATTATGATGCTTAATCGCGATGACCGGCATGAATTTTATTTTCCGTGCCATTGAGCAGGCGGACGATATTCGACTTGTGGCGGATGATGATAAAGGCCGCGGCCAGAACGCCAAAAATCGTATAGGGCAGCGGATAATGCCAGACATAGGCGAGAACCGGCACCAGCGCTGCGGCCACACAGGAGCCCAGCGAAACATACTTCGTAATCATGACAATGACGAGCCAGACAAGAAAGACGATGAGACTCGGCACCGGCATGAGCATGGCAATGACACCAAGGCCTGTCGCCACGCCCTTGCCTCCTTCGAAGTGGAGAAAGAGCGAACACGAATGACCGAAAATGGCAAGAATGCCGGCGACAACCATCAAAAGCGGTGTTCCCACGAAAGTCTCTGCAAGAAAGACACTAATCGCCCCCTTGAGGAAATCCAGCAGGAAAATCAAAAAGCCCGGTCCCTTGCCGAGTGTACGCCAGGCATTTGTCGCGCCAATGTTGTGGCTGCCGTACTCGCGCAGGTCGATATGCCAGATGAGTTTGCCGAAGACAAGGCCATTGGGGATGGAACCAAGCAGGTAGCTTGCGAGGCAGACAAGGATGACAGCAGTCATCAATAATCCTCCTCCTCTTTGCGTGCACGCACGATGAGGCGCAGCGGCGTCCCTTCAAAGCCAAACTGCTCACGCAGGCGGTTCTCGATGAAGCGCAGATACGAAAAGTGCATGAGGTCCGGATCATTGACGAAAATGATGAATTTCGGCGGGCAGATATCTGTCTGCGTCATGAAGAGAATCTTGAGCTGACGGCCGCGGTGCATCGGCGGCGGATTGATGGACACGGCATCGCGGATGAGCTCGTTTAAAACACTCGTCTTGATGCGCATGGCCTGCTGCTCTGCGACGTATTTGACAAGTTCCGTCACGCGCGTCACGCGCTGTCCAGTAAGGGCCGACGTGTAGAGCACAGGGGCATACTGCAGAAAGCCGAGCTTGTCGCGCAGTTCGTCCGTAAAGCGCAGGGTCGACTTGTCATCCTTATTCGGGTAAATATCCCACTTATTGACAACGATGACGACTCCCTTGCCCGACTCATGGGCATACCCTGCAATCTTCTTGTCCTGTTCGGTAATGCCCTCGAAGGCATTGATCATCATCAGGACGACATCGGCACGGTCAATGGCGCGCAGCGAACGCATGACGCTGTAGCGCTCGACGGGCTCGTCAATTTTGCCGCGGCGGCGCATGCCGGCCGTATCGATCAAAGTAAATTTCGTGCCATCTTTCGTGAAATGCGTATCGATGGCATCGCGCGTCGTGCCCGGCACATCGCTGACGATGACGCGCTCCTCGCCGAGAATGGCATTGACAATAGAGGATTTGCCGACATTCGGACGGCCAATGACTGCGATGCTGATCTCATCTTCATCTTTGACTTCTTCCTCTTTTTTCGGGAAAGCCGCGACAATCGCATCGAGCAGGTCGCCGAGGTTCATGGCATTCGAAGCCGAGATGGGAATCGGGTCGCCAAGGCCGAGATTGTAAAACTCGTAGACATCCATCGCGCGCTGCGGGCTGTCAATCTTGTTGACGGCCAGAATGACCGGCTTCTTTGTATTGCGCAGCAAACGTGCGACTTCTTCATCCGCCGTTGTCAGGCCGGCACGGCCGTCGACGAGAAACAGGATGACATCGGCCTCATCCATCGCCAGCTGGGCCTGCTGACGCATGGATTTCAGGATGTGATTGCTCTCGTCAAATTCAATGCCGCCTGTATCGATCATCGTGAAATGCTTGTTGAGCCATTCGGCATCGAGATAGATGCGGTCGCGCGTAACACCCGGCATATCATCGACAATTGAGACACGCTTCTTGCCAATCTGGTTGAACAGCGTGGATTTGCCGACATTCGGGCGGCCGACAATCGCCACGATTGGTTTGCTCATATTCATCCCTCTTTCTATAAAAAATTAACTTCGTAAATCTGTATCAGTACTGGATATTCTTCGTGTACCCCGCATTGCTCTGCCACATATAGGCCGTCTCACCGGCACGGCGCTTAGCATAATGCGGCCAGTCAAACAGGGCCTTGTAGTAGTCCGCCCCTGTCTGCACCGGCTCGATGCGGCTCTCAGGAAACTTTTCCCGCATCTCCGCAAGGCTCACATCATCGAGGAAGATGTCCTCGCCCGAACGCAGCGCAGACTCCGGAATCAAAATGCCGTCGCGCTTTCCCGGAAGTTCCTGAAGCTCTGCAATGATGTCATGCGCAGTCAGCAGGCCTGAAACGTTGACCGTCGGACCAAAGTGATGGTTGACGACCGGCACAATGCGCACCTTGAGATGCGGCAGTTTCTTTTCTGCCTGCGCCGCGAGCTCGCGCATGACAGGAGCCACAGCTGTACCTGTCACGACATCGAGATGAAGCACTTCCTGCGCAGCAAGCTCCCCTGCCTCTGTCTTTGCCTCCTGCTGCCAGTCGTTGATGAAATTGCGCGTGAGGCCGATGCCATTGTCGAGCTGAGGGAAACCATCGTAAAACTCCGTAGGCGGCACAGGGCGGCCGGCAAGGAAATAAAATTCATCGCCGAGGTAAATGAACGTGCGTCCCTCTTCTTCCTGAATCTTTTTCTGCCATTTTTCGACTTCATCAATGACGCGGGCAGCCCCCTCTGCGTCGAACTGATGCAGCGGGAACGGGTCCGTGCGGTACTTCGTGATGCCGACCGGCACGATGGCCAGCGAAAGCGCATGCGGCCGGCGGGCCACGACTTCACGAATCGTGCGCTCGAGTTCCTTACCATCGTTGAGGCCGGCACAGAGCACGACCTGCGTGTGGTAGTCCGCCCCTGCCTCTTCCAGATTGTCGAGCTGTTCGGCGATCCTTGCCGCACCGGGGCAGCGCAGCATCTGTGCGCGCAGTTCTGGGTTCATGCACTGCACAGAGACAAAGAGCGGGGACAGATGAAACTGTTTGATGCGCTTAAAATCATTCGGCCCCATATTCGTCATGGTGACGAAGTTGCCATAAAGAAAGGACAGGCGGTAATCATCGTCCTTGATGGAGAGACTCTGACGCATATTCGGTGCAATCATATCAACGAAGCAGAAATAGCAGTGATTGGCACAATTGCGGATGCCGTCAAAAACAGCCGACTCGAATTCGACGCCGAGCTCTTCATCGAAATCCTTTTCAAAGGAAATCATTTCCTGCTCACCGTCTTTGTGCTCGACAAGCATATCGATTTCCTCGTCCGCCATGGCAAAGCTCAGGTCGATGATATCGCGCAGTCCCTGCCCATTGATTTCAAGGATCTTATCACCCGGCACGAGCTCGAGTTCTTCGGCAAGGCTTCCAGGATGGACGCGCAGGATGATTCCCGGATAATATTTGCTCATTTTTTTACTCTCTTACACTACAAACAAAGGAGTGATGCATAAATCATCACTCCTCAGAATGTCATATCTTATTTTTGAACGCAGGCGTCCTATTAGTCACGAGCTTTCGTGATGGACAGCGAGATACGTTTGCGCTTCGTGTCGATGCGCAGGATCTTGACACGTACTTCATCACCGACATGAACGGCTTCGTCAGCGCGCTCGATGCGCTTGTCAGCGAGTTCGCCCATCGGGATCAGGCCGTCAAAGCCCGGCTCGATTTCCATGAAGGCACCGAAGTCCGTCAGTTTGATGACTTTGCCTTCGATGATCTGGCCTTCGCTGTACTTCTCAGCATGGTCATACCACGGGTCACGCATCGTGTCTTTAACGGACAGCGAAATGCGCTTCGTCTCCGGGTCAACGCTCTTGACGTAAACGTCGAGTTCCTGACCAACTTCGAGAACATCCGACGGATGCTTAACGCGGTGCCAAGCGAGGTCGGAGATGTGAGCGAGGCCGTCTACGCCGCCGATATCGATGAAAGCACCGTAATCAACGAGGCGTTTAACCGTACCGCGTACCGTCTGGCCAGCTTCGAGCGTGGAGAAGACTTCTTCTTCCTTCTTAGCGCGCTCAGCTTCGAGAATAGCACGGCGGGAAAGAACGAGGCGCTGCTTGTGAACATCGATCTCGATGATCTTGGCATCAACCGTCTGACCGACATAAACGGACAGATCTTTGACGAAGTGGAGTTCCATCTGGGATGCCGGAATGAAGCCGCGCAGGCCTTCAACGGAAGCAACAAGGCCGCCCTTGACTACCTGAGTGATATGAGCCTGAACCGTCTCATCTGCTTCCTTCTTCTTCTCCATTTCCTTCCAAGCGACCATGCGGTCAGCTTTTACCTTGGAGAGAATGCCGCCGTTGTCGCCGCCAAGGGATACGATGAAAACTTCAATCTCATCGCCAACCTTAACAACATCCTCTGCGGATTCCGGAGCCGGATAAGCCAGCTCGCGCTTCGGGATAGGAATCTCCTGCTTGTATCCAATATCGACATAAGCCTCGTCGCGGTTCACCTGAACGACTTTACCTTTTACAGTGGTGCGTTCCTGGAGATCCGGCAGGGACTCCTGCGCTAATAATTCTTCCATGTTCATCTGTTCTGACACTTTTTATATACCTCCTTGATAATCCAGTCCGGTGTAGAAGCACCAGCTGTAATACCAATTTTTTTTATTTTGTCAAACCACTCGTCCCGCAGCTCCGCTGCAGTTTCGATATGGTAAGTCAGGCACTTCTCGGAACAAAGCTGTGCAAGCCTTGTCGTGTTGGCACTGTTCTTGCCGCCGATGACCAGCATGAGGTCAACCTTGCTGGCAAGATCTATGGCAGCGGCCTGTCGCTGGTCTGTCGCCGTACAGATGGTTCGCAGGATTCTGATATCCCTTGACTTCTCCAGAAGACGCATGACAATCTGCCGGAAGCGCGCTCCTGAAAATGTCGTCTGACACACGATGCCGAGTCTGCCGCAGGGTTCAAGCTTTTCTGCTTCTTCCTCCGTCTCAATGATCTGTGCCTTGCCCGAAGACCATTCAAAAATACTTTTGACCTCCGGATGTTCCTTTTCTCCGATGATGACCACACTGTACCCTTCATCCACGAGCTCTTTGGCCGAAAGCTGCGCTTTCTTGACATGAGGACAGGTCGCATCGACCAGGTTCAGGCCGCGTTTCTCTGCCTCATCGTAGACCTGCGGGCCTACGCCGTGCGAGCGAATGATGATGGTCCCTTTCTCCATATCCTCCAGGCGGTTTACCGAGCCGACGCCTTCGCGCCGCAGCCGGTCGACCATCTGCGGATTGTGGATGATGGGGCCGAGTGTACAGGAGGTCCCGTCTGCGGAAGCATTTTCCCTGGCAATCTTGATGGCGCGCTTGACGCCGTAGCAAAATCCCAGATAATCTGCTAAGATGACTTCCATACATCTACCACCATAAATCATATTCTTGCAAAACGCCCAGAAGGCTTTTTTACAATCTATAGCCTAGTATATCATGCCTAAGGGCGTCAGGCAAATGGTTTTATGAAATTTTTTCAATTTCTTCCCGCATCTTCGCAATATGTGCCATGATTTCCTGCGAAAAAGCGGCGAGCTGCTCCTTATCGCGGCGGTCGCCCTTAAAATACATGGGCTTGCCGTAGGCGACGCGGAGCTTCGGCAGGAAGCCGCCGTTCTGCAGGATGTGGTCTGTGCCGATAATGCAGGCAGGCACGACGGGAGCGCCGCTCATCGCTGCAATGAGGCCGACACCGGCCTCTGCCTTATGCTGATGGCCGTCCCGGCTGCGCGTGCCTTCGGGAAAAAGCCCGAGTACATGGCCCATCTTCAGGACCTGCAGGGCAGCTTTGATGGCACCGCGGTCGGCCGCGCCGCGTTTTACAGGAAAGGCATGGCAGCTGCGGATGGCCGCGCCAAAAATCGGATGCTCAAAGAGTTCAATCTTGGCCATGTAGCTGACAGGACGCAGGATGAACGTCGCCAAAAGCGGCGGGTCCCAGTTGCTCAGATGATTAGCGGCAAGGATGGCGGGACCTTCTTTAGGCAGATTTTCTTTGCCATACGTCTTTGTGCGAAAGACGATGCCAAAAAGCAGACTGAAAATGACGCGCAAAATCGTATACAGCATCGAATCACCTGCACATTCCGACAATCTTAGCGACAACTTCAGGAATCGTCAATCCAGTCGTATCGAGCAGCGCCGCATCGTCGGCCTGTACGAGCGGCGAGATTTCACGCTCCATATCGGCCTTGTCGCGCGCGGCGATATCATGCTGGATATCTGCCAATTTAACATCCATTCCCTTATCGCAAAGTTCCTTATAGCGGCGTTTGGCTCTTTCTTCAATGGAAGCCGTCAAATAAATCTTGACATCGGCATTCGGCAGAACATTTGTGGCAATGTCACGGCCGTCCATGAGCACACCGCCGCGCTCTGCCATTTTGCGCTGCAGCGCGACCATCTTCTCGCGCACAGGGCCAAGGGCTGCGACCTTCGAGACAATATGGCTGACAGCCGGCGTGCGGATTTCGCTCGTGACATCCACACCATCGACGCGTACAGTCGTTTTGCCCTGTTCATAGGCAAGGTCCACATCGATATCCGGCACAACCGCAAGAATGGCCTCATCCGTCACCTCACCGCCCTGCTGCAGGACTTTCCAGGCAACAGCGCGGTACATCGCGCCTGTATCGATGTATGTATAGCCGAGCTCCTTCGCTGCCAGCTGGGCCACGGTGCTTTTGCCCGCGCCGGCCGGACCGTCGATTGCTACTACGAGTTTTTTCAAGACTGATTCCCCCAAATGCAAAATAAATATCTGTTGTCCCAGTTTCCTGTTCTTCCGCGTCAACCGTCATGCCTGCAGATTGGCCAGGGTGCTGTAAAAAGCCGGATACGAGATATTCACGCATTCCGGTTTTTCGATGACAGCGCCTTCGCCGGCTGTGCCGAGAATGGCCAGTGACATGGCCATGCGGTGGTCATCATAGGAGAAGCAGGAGCCCGTTTTGACCTTTGTGCCGCCGTGAATGACGAGGCCATCAGCGCTGGCTTCTACAGACCCCGGTGCCAGCTTGTTGAATTCATCCGTAATGGCCTGCAGGCGGTCGGTCTCCTTGACGCGCAGCTCACCGGCTCCCGTAATCACGGTATCGCCTTCCGCAAAGAGTGCGGCCACGGCGATGACCGGGATTTCGTCAATCAGGCGCGGCATGATTTCTGCGCCAAACGAGACACCATGGAGCTTCGAAGCTTCTACGCGGATATCCGCTGCGGCTTCGCCGCCGCTCGTACGCTCATTTTCAAGCGAGATTTTTGCGCCCATATCCTGCAGAACATCGAGAATGCCCGTGCGCGTCGGATTGACGCCGACATTTTTGAGCAGCAGTCTGCTCTGCGGCACAATGGCACCGGCTACCAGCCAATAAGCTGCCGAACTGATATCGCCCGGCACTTCGATAGCTTCGGGCGCCGTAAATTCCTGTACCGGCTGAATGGTCACAGCTGTACCCTTTTTCTCTGTGTGCACGCCAAACGCCTCAAGCATGCGTTCCGTATGGTCCCTCGATGTGAACGGCTCAACGACCGTTGTCGCGCCGTCGGCGTACATGCCGGCGAGCAGGATGGCCGATTTGACCTGAGCACTCGCTACAGGGCTTTCATAGACCATGCCATGCAGTTTTTCTCCTGCCGGCACAATTGTGATAGGAAGCTTCGTATTATTTTCGCGGCCAAAAATCTTTGCGCCCATCTGACGAAGCGGCTTAATCACGCGGCCCATCGGGCGTTTGTGCAATGAAGCATCGCCCGTAAACGTCGTCAGAAACGGCTGCGGCGCGAGAATTCCCATCATGAGGCGCAGAGTCGTACCGGAATTTCCTGCATCGATGATAGAAGAAGGTTCCTGCAAGCCGTGCAGGCCATGACCGCAGACCGTGAGTTCCGTATCGGATATGAAGTTGACATCTGCTCCGAGTGCACGCATGCAGGCCGCCGTTGACAGGCAGTCCTGTGCGTGCAGGAAATTCGTGATATGCACAGGTGTCGAGCCCAGTGCCGAAAACATGACGCTGCGGTGTGAAATGGACTTATCGCCGGGAATCACGATTTCTCCGTGCAGTCCCTTTTTCGCCTTGCCAATCATCTTCGTATTTTCCATGAGAGTTCCCCCCTGATACTTAGCAGAATCAATCGTCGTTCCAGACGCTCCAGCAGCCTGCGGCATTGCCCATTGAAAAAGCGGCCTGCAGATTGTAACCGCCCGTGTAGGCATCGACATCCGTGACCTCGCCGGCAAAGTAAAGACCCGGCACGAGCTTCGACTCCATCGTCTTCGGATTGATCTCGCGCACGGAAACGCCGCCGGCTGTCACAATGGCCTCAGCCAAAGGCCGTGTCTTCGTAATGGTCAGCGTCAAATGCTGCAGCGTTTCCACAAGGCGATGGCGCTCCTCGGCCGTGACCTGATGCACGGGCTTTTCCGGCTCCAGATAGGCATAATCAAGCACCGGCTCGATGAGTTTATGCGGCAGAAGGTCAAGCAAGCCATTCTTCAGCGATTTGCGGATGTATTTTTCAAAGTCGCGCTGAATGCGTGCATCGAGCTTTTCCGGCGTCAAAGCAGGCTTTAAATTAAGCTCAAGTTCGACAAGCTTCTTTTGAGCGAGACACGCCGCGGCCCTGCGGCTCAGGGAAAGAATAATCGGCCCCGTCACGCCAAAATGCGTGAACATCATCTCGCCAAACATTTCCTGAACTTTTTCGCCATCTGCTAAAAGCGTTGCCCGCACATTGCGCAGGGAAAGTCCCTGTACATCCTTTACCCAGTCTTCTTCTGTCTCCAAAGGCACCAGCGACGGGCGCAGCGGCACAATCGTATGGCCGAGTTTCTTGGCCATCTCATAGCCGTCGCCGCTTGAGCCCGTGCCCGGATACGATGCACCGCCGACGGCGAGGATCACGGCATCGGCTTTATAATGCGCTCCGGACTTTGTGCGCACGCCGGCCACGCGGCCATCCTGCGTCAAAATATCCGCTACAGGCGTCTCGAGCTCGATTTTCACGCCGAGCTCATGCAGGCGGTGTACCATGGCATCCACAACGTCCTGCGCCTTATCGCTGACCGGAAAAACGCGGTTGCCGCGCTCCACCTTGACCGGCACGCCCTGTCCGCGGAAAAATTCCATGACGTCCTGATTGTCAAAAGCACGCATGGAACTGTTCAGAAAGGCGCCGTTGCCATGAATCTGACGGATGATCTCCGGTACATCAGCGGCATTCGTGATATTGCAGCGGCCCTTGCCCGTAATCATCATCTTGCGCCCGGGCTTTTTCATTTTTTCAAGCAGCGTGACTTCTGCGCCGTTTTCGGCGGCACGGATAGCTGCCATCATGCCGGCAGGACCGGCTCCTATGACCAGAATCTGTTTCATTTCATTAATCCCGCCAATCTGTAGAGCATAGCGACTTCCTCCTCTGTCAGCGCGCGGTGATGGCCCCGCGGCACGCCCTTGAGCGTGAGGCCGGCAAACTGCACGCGCTTCAGTGCTTTGACATCGCAGCCGACTGCCGCAAACATGCGGCGCACCTGACGGTTGCGCCCTTCATGAATCGTGATTTCCACGCGCGAAAGACCGCGTCTTTGGTCATTTGGCTCAGGGTCCGGCAGCATGCGGACCTTTGCCGGTGCCGTCGGACCATCTTCCAAAAGAATGCCCTGCCTGAGTTTCATGATTTTTTCGTGCGTCAAATTTCCCGTCACGCGGGCGTGATACGTCTTCTCCACTTCAAATTTTGGATGCAGCAGACCATTCATGAGCCCGCCGTCATTCGTAATGAGCAGGAGGCCTTCTGTATTGTTGTCAAGGCGGCCAACCGGATAAACGCGTTCTTTGACCTTGGGCAAAAGGTCGAGCACGGTGCGCCGCCCGCGGTCGTCCTTCGCCGTGGAAAGAAAGCCCTTCGGCTTATTGAGCAGCAAATAGACATGCTGCTCACTTTCCCTTATTTTTTTGCCATCCACGGTGATTTCGTGTGCAGCAGGGTCAAATTTCTGCCCGAGCTCCTGCACAATCCTGCCATCTACGGCCACACGGCCCTCTAATATCATCTTTTCCGCGGCACGCCTTGAAGCAAGGCCGGCCTGACTGATGATTTTCTGCAGTCTCTCCTCTTGCATCCTATCAAGCCTTTCCGTTAAACAGGGAAGTCAGGAAATGCCAGACCGTCAGGAAGAACGAGCGGCGCGTGATATCAGCCCCTGCAACGAGGTCCGTTGATGCCACTTCCTTATCGTCAAGTTCCACGACAAAACGGCCGACAGTATCCCCCTCCTTGATGGGGGCACGCAGGTCCTTGACTTCCACATGTGTCTGATACGTTTTATCGGTATCCTTGAGTTTGGCCAGCGTCAGGGTGCTGGCTGCTTTGAGCGGCAGCTTTTTCCCCGAGGCACCGGAAACAGCCGCATAATCCACGATATCATCCTTGTTGACGAGAGTTTCCGGCTCGACATGGGCAAAACCGTAGTCCAGCAGCTTAATCGAGTCATTCCACATATAGACGGAGTCCAATACGACCGCCACGAGCTGCATGCCGTCTTTCTTGGCCCCCGAAACAAGACAGCGGCCGGCCGCATCGGTATAGCCGGTCTTGACGCCGTTGCTGCCGCGATAGAGCCAAAGCATCTGATTCTCGTTGCGCAGATGATGTGAAGGATCCTTAACCCAGTCAAAGTCAATCTCCTTTGTGCTGACAATATCCTCAAAGCCCGGCACCGTGTAGCCGTAGGCCGTAATCAGCGCGAGGTCATATGCTGTCGTGTAATGGTCATCGCGCGGCAGGCCGTTGGCATTGGCAAAATTCGTATTGACCGCGCCGATTTCGTGGGCCTTGGCCGTCATCATCGCGGCAAATTTGTCAACAGAACCCGCAATATGCTCAGCCACAGCCACCGTTGCATCGTTGCCCGAATGCATCATCATGCCGTAAAGCAAATCGCCCATGCGGATTTTTTCACCGGCCTCGAGCCAGAGCGTCGAGCCCTCCGTGCCCGCCGCATTGCTGCTGACCGTCACGATATCATCCATATTCGAATGTTCGAGTGCGAGAATCAGCGTCATGATCTTCGTCGTGCTGGCCGGAAAGCGGCGGTCATCCTTATTGCGCGCATAGATGACCTGTTTTGAGGCCGCATCGATGACGACGGCGGAACGGGCCGTCAGATTCTGCAAAGGATCGTCAGGGCTCACGACAAGGTCCGGGATATCGGGCCGCGGCATTTCCTTAATATCATAAACTGCCTCTGCCTGTACCGGCTTTACAAAAAATTGCGGGGCAAGGAACGTAAAGGCCATGCTTCCAGCCAGCAGCAGACGGACATATTTTCTTTTTTTCAATCTGAATTCAAACTCCTTATATTCCCTCTGGGAATGATAGATACATCTTATTCTATCATTCTCCCTGTCCCATCGCAATAATGCAGGCAGCAAAGTCTCTGAAAAGTTCTCAGCACACCAAAGTCAGCGTTTCCTGACCTTTCCAGCGCCGACAATGTCTTCAAGAGCCCTGCATGTCTCTTTGCTGCCGTCAAGCCAGAATTGTTCACGGGCCTTCTGCCAATGTCCTCCCGAATGGAAAAATGTCGCATGTTCGCCATGGTGCTTTTTTATAAGTTCTTTCATGGCTGTGCGCTTTTCTTCCGGCAAGCCCCCATCGGGCAGTTCGATATAATAGGCAAAGCGGTAGTCCGCCAGCGGCCAGATATTGTCAGCCAGCAGCTTGACCGTTTCCTCATTCAAATCAATATGTCCCTGTATGACAACGGCGGTATCGGGAACGAGCAGATTCATATGCTGATAGAAGGTACGCGGAAACACCGTGACCTCCATCTGGTCCGTAAAGTCCTCGATGGTCAAAAAGCACATCGTATCGCCTTTTTTCGTCGTGATGCGCTTGGCCTCGGTCAGCATGCCGCCGATGCGCACAACCTGTTTATCGCGGACAGCATCCGGCTGCAGGCTGCCGATGCGCGGCAGATTCTCAAGCTGCTCTGCATACTGGTCGAGCGGATGGCCCGTGATATAGAAGCCCGTTGCTTCTTTTTCCCAACTTAAGAGTTCCGCCTTCGGCACCTCGGGGATATCCGGCAGCTGCGTCATGCCCGTCTCCTCAATGGTTTCCTCAGAAAAAAGTCCCATCTGGCCGCTCAGGGCATCCTTCTGCTGCTGGGCAGCTTCCGTAAGGGTCTGCGGTAAAATGTGCAAAAGCTGGCTGCGCTTGGCGCCGAGTGAGTCAAACGCCCCGCATTTAATGAGACTTTCCGTGACGCGCCGGTTGACAACGCGCGTATCCACGCGGCGGCAGAAATCCGCAAGCGACGTAAAAGGCCCGCCCTCCTCACGGATGCTCGCGACTTTTTCAATGGCTGCCTCGCCAACATTCTTGACGGCAGCGAGGCCAAAGCGGATGGCCTTGCCATCGACGCTGAAATACGCCGAGCTCGCATTGATATCCGGGGGCAGAATTTTGATGCCCATACGGCGGCAGAGCTCGATATACGTTGAGACTTTTGGCGTATCCATGATGCTTGTGAGCATCGCGGCCATGAATTCGGCCGGATAATGCGCTTTGAGATAAGCCGTCTGCCACGCGACAAGAGCATACGCCGCGCTGTGCGATTTATTGAAACCATAGTCGGCAAAATGCGTTAAGAGGTCAAAGATGGTATTGGCAAGGCCCGCCTCGATGTGGTTCTTCTCGCAGCCATTGAGAAAGTTTTCTTTCTGCGCCATCAGGATTTCATGTTTCTTCTTGCCCATGGCACGGCGCAGAAGGTCGGCCTGACCGAGCGTAAAGCCCGCGAGCACCTGCACAATCTGCATGACCTGTTCCTGATAGAGCACGACGCCAAACGTCTCCTTAAGGATTGGTTCCAAAAGAGGATGCATATAGGTGACTTCCTTCTCCCCATGACGGCCGGCAATGAAGTCCTCGACCATGCCGCTGCCGAGAGGTCCCGGACGGTAGAGGGCCACGAGCGGGATGAGGTCGGCAAAATTCTCCGGCGCAAGGTCGCGCACGAGCTGCGTCATGCCCGCCGACTCCATCTGGAACACGGCGCCCGTCTTGCCCTCACAGAGCATTTTCGACGTCATTTCGTCCGTCAGCGGGATTTTGTCGATGTCGACTTTCTCGTGGCGGCTTTTCTCGATGTTGGCAATGGTATCGCTGATGACCGTCAGCGTGCGCAGGCCAAGGAAGTCCATCTTAAGCAGGCCGAGTTCCTCGACGTGGTCTTTGTCGTATTCCGTGACGAGCGTGCCCTCGGAAATCGAGACCGGCACATAGTCCGTCAGCGGATGGCGCGCAATCACGACGCCGGCGGCGTGTGTCGAGGAATGGCGCGGCAGGCCCTCAATCTTGCGTGCCAGGTCGATAAGGCGCTTGACATCAGGATTGCTCTCATAGGCTTTGCGGAAATCCGCCGACTCCTGCATGGCCTTGTCAAGTGTGATTTTAAGTTCATTCGGCACGAGCTTGGCAATTTCCGAGACTTCCGCATACGGCAGATTGAGCACGCGGCCGACATCGCGGATCGCGCCCTTCGCGGCCATCGTGCCGAACGTGACAATCTGGGCGACATGGTCGTAGCCATAGCGTTCCTTGACGTAGTCGATGACTTTGCCGCGCTGGATATAGTCAAAATCGACATCGATATCCGGCATCGTCACGCGTTCCGGATTGAGGAAACGCTCAAAGAGCAAATCGTACTTCAAGGGGTCGAGGTTCGTGATGCCGAGGAGATACGCGACAATACTGCCTGCCGCCGAGCCGCGCCCCGGTCCGACGCCAATGCCGTGCTCGCGCGAATAATTGATGAAATCCCAGACAATCAGAAAATAACTGTCATAACCCATGCGGTGAATGATGCCCAGCTCGTATTCGAGGCGTTCGCGTACCTTGTCCGTGACCTCAGGATACCGCCGCAGCAGATTTTCCTCGCAGAGATGGCGCAGATAGGCTTCATCATCTTTATAAGGTGCAGGAATCGGGTAATACGGCAGCTGCAGATGGCCGAATTCAAAGTCGACCTGACAGCGCGCCGCTATCTTTTCCGTGTTCGCGACAGCCTCAGGATAGTCGGGAAAAAGTGCGGCCATTTCCTCTGGGGATTTCAGATAGTAGTCATCACTTGGGAAACGCATGCGGTCAGGGTCATCGAAGGTCTTGTTCATCTGGATGCACAGCAGAATATCGTGGAATTCGCTGTCCTCGCGGTGCACGTAATGAAGGTCGTTGGTCGCGACCAGGCCGACATCGTATTTCTTCGCCAGCTCTACGAGGCCGACATTGGCCTTGCGTTCTTCCGGCAGGCCATGGTTCTGGATTTCGAGGAAGAAATTATCGCGGCCAAAGATATCGAGGTATTCACGCACCAGCGCATCCGCGCGTTCCTTGTTATCCTGCAGCAGCGCGCGCGGGATTTCACCGGCAATGCAGGCCGACAGGCAGATGATGCCTTCATGATACTTGCGCAGAAGCTCTTTATCGACACGCGGTTTATAGTACATGCCCTCGATATTTGCCAAAGAGACAAGCTTGACGAGGTTGCGGTAGCCCGTCTGATTCTCAGCGAGCAGAATCAAATGATAATAGCGCACGCCATTGATTTCGCGGTGTTCCTGACGCGCGCCCGGTGCGACGTAGACCTCACAGCCGATGATGGGCT
>NZ_JBJEXT010000021.1:0-13066 GCF_051886055.1 Mitsuokella apri
ATCGCGAGGGAGGCTATGCGATTTTATTTTGCTTCAAAAGTTGTAAAGTGCTGTCGCTTAATATAAATGATTAAAATCATTTTATTTTAATAATACTACAAATGCAACGAAAAATCCACCTTAACAATAAGGAATGAACGATTCATTAAAAAAAGGAAACAAAAAACCAGACTCCCTATTTTAAGGAATCTGGCTTCTAATAAAATTATGGAATACTATATTATGCTTTCTTCTGCAGTGCAGCGAGTTTCGCCGCTTTTTTCGCGAGGAAGCGCTGGCGCATGACCATTTTATGCTTCATGCGCTCCACGAGGTCTTTGGCATCCGCGATATCCTGTTCATCGGGATGCGTCGAGGCGAGTTTCCAGCGCTCCATGCTCTTCGGACCGCCGTGCGGGTCATCGGGGCCTGCATTCTGGCGCTTCTTGAGCATGGCCGGATTGATCTTGCCGCGGCAGCCGAACGTGCCGAGAATCGTGCAGTCAGGGCCAAGAAAATAGCCGGCGCGCGCAAAGCTCGTGATGGCGTGTTCGCTCGTCGGCGCCGTGCCGTGCGTCTGAAAGAAGATGACCTGAGCATCATGGACCTTCGGCAGATATTTGAGCATCAGAGGGTCCGGCTGACCGAGGCGCAGCCAGTAGCCAAGTGCTACAACCTCATAGCCGGAAAGGTCCTCCGGTGCATCCTGCACGCGGAACACGTCAGCATCTCCGGCCTGCTCCGCGATGGCTTCTGCGATTTTCTTTGTATTGCCCGTAACCGACGAATAAATGACGGCCCATTTTCCCATATCTATCATCCTCCTGTTTCATGTTTTCATCGTAACACAATACCTTGTATTCCACAGTAACATTTGCTACAATATAAGGCGCTGCAGGCAATCCGCTCTGCTGTATTACGGTATGTTGTTTATGTAATTTATATAGAAAGAAGTGTTTTTATGTCTGAACTTCTTGCGTCGCCGACAGCCGACTTTGCCATGCTTGGCACTTTGCTGTTGATTTTAGGCGGACTTTATACGCGTCATATCCATCTGACAACGCGCACGCTCATCGATATCGCGCTGATGCTCGCGCTGACGATTGTGCTGCACCAAATTCGCATTTTCCATATGCCGCAGGGCGGCAGTGTGACACTCGGTGCCATGGTGCCTCTTTTGCTGCTCTCGTACCGCTATGGTCCCGGCATCGGCGCTCTGGCGGGCTTTCTCTACGGCCTCATCAACATCATACAGGACCCTTTCATCGTGCATCCCGTACAGGTGCTCTTCGACTATCCGCTGCCGTATATGGCCATGGGCCTTGCCGGCCTCTGGCGCGAGCATATTTACCGCGGCACGGCTCTCGCCTTTCTCGCGCGTTTCCTCTGCCACCTGATTTCCGGCGTGGTCTTCTTCGCCTCGTATGCACCGGCCGGCATGAACCCGCTCGTCTATTCGCTCGTCTTCAATGCCAGCTACCTGATTCCGGAATTCATCATCTGCTGCATCATCCTGCGCCTGCTGCCCATCAAGCGGCTGCTGCGGGCCATGGGAGACAAGAGCAGCCGTATCTAATACAGGCAAAAAATTCAAAGGAGACTTTTTCATGTCAAGCGAATTAACCGCCAATGTCAAGTTAACTGCCAGAAAGGACGGCACGCTGCTCCTGAGCACCGGCCATTTCCTCAATGATTTTTACTGCAACTTCCTGCCCATCCTGCTGCCGATCATCATGCCGAAGCTCGGCATTTCCCTGACCGTCAGCGGTCTCCTCGTCATGGTGCTCTCCATCACGAGCAATATGATGCAGCCGGTCTTCGGCTACATCATGGACCGGCACAATCTCAGCCGCCTGCTGATTCCCGTCATCCCGTTCGGTGCCGTCTGCATCTGCTCGATTGGCCTGATTTCGACGAAATTCATGCTGTTCCTGCTCATCGCGTTCACGGGTCTTTCCGTTTCGGGCTTCCACCCGCTCGGCTCGACACTCGTAGCCAAGACAGCACCATCGGAACGGCAGGGACGTTCCATGTCGTATTACATCGCGGGCGGCAACCTCGGCTATGCGCTCGCGCCGGTCATCGTCATTGCCTTCCTCAATCGCTTCTCGATGGAGGATCTGCCATGGCTCATGGTGCCGGGCTTTCTCTTTGCCTTCATCTGCCTCAAGAGCGGCCTCACGCAGTATTCGACCGTTGCCGATAAAGCAAAAGCCAAGGTCTTCCATCTCAGCGAAGTCTTCCGCAATGCGTCCATCCTGCGCCTGAACATTGCCATGGGACTGCGCTGCTGCACGCATGTCTCGATGTCGACGCTCCTGCCGCTGCTGCTCGTCTCGCATGGCTACTCGGGACTTCTCTCCGGCACGCTTTTGACGCTTTTCCTCGTTGGCTGCACCGTGGGCGGCCTGATTGGCGGCTACCTTGGCGACCGCTTCGCCCATAAGCGCATCATCATCATCTCTTTAGCCCTCTCGATTTTCCCGACCATCTACTTCTATCTGAATCCGGGCAACGAACCGCTTTCCCTCATTGCACTGTTCCTGACGGGCGCTCTGCTGCTCGCACCGCAGCCGAGTTCCCTCGTCTGGGCACAGCGTGCCATGCCCGGCAGTGAAGGCATGGCCTCGGGCATGATGCTCGGCTTCTCCTTTGGTCTCGGCAGCCTCGGCACGGCCGTCACGGCTGCCCTCGGCGACCAGATTGGCCTGACGCAGGCTCTTTTGCTGTCGTCGCTAACGCTGCCGCTTGCCGCCGTCTGCACGATTTTTGCGCCGTTCCCGCAGAAAGCAGAGAAATAACTCCGTATATATGAATCAATCCTTTCCTTTGCAGAGGGTGATGACCGCTTCTTCAAGGACTTCATTGCCAGCCTGCCCCGTTTTCAAAGTATAATCCGCGTCAATCAACATGAGCATGGCGCGCTTGAGTACCGGCTCAGGAAATGCTGCAGCCGCACGGCCGAGTTTTTCGGCAATAAAGGGATTGAGTTCCAAGGGCTTCGCGAGCGCTTTGCCGCGAATGCCCTTTTTCATTAGTTCCTTTGCCTGCCAGAGCTGACGCACATGGCGCGTCAAAAGGGCCACGAGCACCGTGAAATACGTGCCGTCCGCAAGCTGACGGTGCAGGAGCAGCAGGGCTTTTTTGCTGTCGCGCGCACTGATGGCATCGAGCAGGGCAAAGACCGAGACCTCCGGCACCCCTGAAAAAACCTCAACGAGCTCGGCCTTCGTAATATGGCGTTCCTTGCTGAACAGCGCGAGCTTGTCAAATTCCTTGTCAAGATACGCGAGGGAAATCTGCTGCATCATGCTGACAGCTCCGGCAAAATAGGCATAGGCCTCACGGTCCATATCTTTATTGAGAGACCGCAGCTTTCCCTGCAGCCATTCGCCAATATTCCAGGCACGCAGGGGCTCTGCCTCAAGGATCAGGCCGGCCTTATTGACGGCCTTGTAAAGCTTGCGCCGCTTGTCGGCCTTATACGGAGCAATGAATACGACATAACTGTAAGGCGGCATATCCCCGAGCAGCCGGATGAGTTCATCGAGTTCCTTGCTGTCGCCGCCCGCCTGCTTGCTGTCGCGGAAGAGATTCGTGCCATTCAGCAAAATGACGTTCTTGTCCGCAAAAAAAGGAACGGACTCAATATTGGCAAGCAGCGCAGAAAGTTCCATATCGCCATCAGCCTTCTGCAGGGCATCTTCACTCCCCTGCCCCTTAGGGAACAAACGGCTTAGTATGGCCTCTTTCGCCTTATCGATATAATAATGTTCTTCTCCTGACAGCAGGAACACGTGCGGCAGTTCCTGTTTGCGGATATTCCCCATGAACTCTGTGAATTTCACCCGGTTTACGCCCCTTTCTGCAAAGTGTTTCTAAAAAATTATAACACAAATCCTCCCATACAAAAAAGCACGCTGCCTGACAAAAACAGGCAGCGTGCTTTAGCATTCAGACATTTTGTACATAGCGGCGCGGCAGCGTGCGCAAAAAACGGCTCATATGCGTGTAATGGCCGCGCTGCGACTGGCACCAGGACAAGAAAAGCTGTTTTTTCGGCCGCGTGATGGCCACGTAAAAGAGACGTGCCTCTTCATCCATCGTATCATTCTTCTCAGCCTGCAGTCCCGGAAAATTCCCTTCCTGAAGGCCCGCAACAAAGACATAGTCAAATTCCGAACCCTTGGCCTGATGCACGGTGATGATGGGAATCTGCTGGCGCTTGGTCAGGGCATCGAGATTCGTGTTGGACAAGACGGTGTAATTAAGAAAGCGCAAAAGGGCATCGAGGGGCCTGACTTCCTTTTCGTCCATATCGCGAGCCTGACGAAAGAGGTCCCGCAGATTTTCGATGCGCGTTTCTTCGTTTCTGCGCCTGTAATAGTCATCCATTTGCGTCTTGACGACGATCTGCCCAATCAGCTGCCACGGCCGCATCACTTCGGCATCCCGCCGGAAAGAAGATATTTTCTCTGCCATATCCGTAAAGAGTACCTGCCATTTCGCCATAAAGGCACGGCGGTCCTCTGCATAGGGCTTTATATTATGCTCCACGGCAAACAGCAGGATTTCCGAAGTTGCGCAGATATCGTCCATGGCATCGTGCGTGGAACGGTGTGATACCTTGCAGAACTCGCCGAGATATTCAAGTTTATGGTTCGGCAGGTTCGGATAAAAGCGCCGAAAAATGTCGAGTGTATCATAGTAGCGGCGGTATTTAAGCTGCGGCAGTCCGAGACGCATGAGTTCACTGCCGAGGATGCTGAGGTCATAGGTGACATTATGCCCGACAATGACCGCGTCTTTGGCAAACTCGCAGAAATCCCGAAGCACCTGCGCAGGGTCCTGCCCTTCCTGCTGCAGCATATCATCTTCAATATGATGAATGCGCACGCTGTCGCCCACAGCGCGCGCAGCTCTCAAGAGGCGCTTGAACTCCGCCTTGACGCTGCCATCGCGGCTAAGCCTTATCCCCGCAATCTGGATGATCTCATCGCGCGTCGGGTCCACCCCTGTCGCTTCGACATCAAAGACGACGACATTGTCTTCGTCCAAAGCCTTCAGCAGCACCGCAAACGGGTCGCCCGTGCGGCGCGCATCATCGTCGAGATAATCCGTGATGCGGATGCCTGCCCTGCGATACGATTCCTGCGATATTTTTCGAATAGTCCCCGGACCTATGCCTTTGCCGAAACGGTTGAGGATACGCACAAAACTTGCCGTATCATGCGGATTGAGGATGAGCTTCAGAAAGGCCAGTACATCCTTGACTTCCTGACGCCTATAAAATTTGACCTCATCAATGAGCATGAACGGCAGCCGCTCTTTGTCGGGCAAATGACAGCCAAAGCTCCGGAAATACGAAGAGAGGTCCTTATTATAGCGGTTGCTGCGCGTCAGGACACAGACACTGCTGTAATCCCTGACGCCCAGCTGCTGAATCGTATAATAAATCCACTGTGCTTCTTCCTGAAAGCTGACAGCGCCCTTGAGGACAATGGGCGGACCGTACTCAGGACTTACAGCATGCAGCCCCTCGGGATAAAGCGCCGAAACGCGCTCGGGGAAAAGCTGCTGCAGGCAGGCAAAGGACGCACTCAAAAGGACCTGCGTGGAACGATAATTTTCTGTCAGCACCAGGCGGCGCGGCTGCCAGTCCCGCTGATAAGCGCGCAGGACCGTCTCGGGGTGTGAACCGCGCCATTCGTAGATCGTCTGGAAATAATCGCCGCAGAGCAGCAGATGACTGCAGCCAAAGATGCGGGCCATGATCCTGTACTCGAGTTCACTCGTGTCCTGCACCTCATCAATATTGATATAAAGGAAGCGGCGCGCCCATTTCGTCGCAATTTCGTCCTGCCGGAACAGGGCATCCGCCTGTACGATGAGGTCCGTAAAGTCAAGGCCGTGGATATCGTGCAGCCTTGCATCATAGAGAGCCGTGACATGCGGGCCCCAGACCTGCCAGCCCTCAAAGAGCTGCCGATAGAACTGATAGTGCTCATCTGTGGACAGTTTGCGGACCACTTCCGGGTGTTCCTGCATCAGGCGTCTGAGTGCTTCCTGATAATCCGCTTCATCGTCTCCGGATTCAAGGTGATAAGCCGTTCTCGCCGACTTCAGTCCGGCAATCAGGGACTGCACGGACCGTTCGGGCCATTTCTCTTCAAGAAGCTCGCGCACAATTCCCAGGCAGTCGGTCTCATCAAAAATCGTAAAATCCGCAAAAAGGTCGGAATGACGCTTGGCTTCGGTCTTGATGACGTCGTAGCAAAAGCCATGGAATGTCTTGACGATGACGCGCCTGCCGGCCTCACCAGCCCGCATGACAATGCGCTCCTTCATTTCGCGGCAGGCCTTATTCGTGAACGTCAGGCAGAGGATTTCCTCTGGTTCCGCACGTTTCTGCTCCAGGATATTGGCAATGCGGCAGGCCAGCGTGTTTGTCTTGCCCGTGCCGGCCGGTGCGAGGAGCAGGATATTGTTCTGCAGGTCCTGTACGGCTTCTCTCTGCGCCGGATTCAGTTCTTCAAATTCCATAACGTCACCTCAAAATCTTTGTATCCGCATAGGTCTCCACGCGCATGGTCTTCCCATCGGTATGAAAGACGACAGCCCCATCCCGGTCCGTGCGCAGGGTCCGTATGCCATGCTCCTGATAGCGCTGCACGATTTCCGGCTTGGGATGGCCGAACGAATTTTCAAAGCCCACACAGAAAACACCGTATGACGGGGCCACGTTTTCCAGAAAAGCCTCTGAGCTCGACGTCGCGGAGCCATGATGACCGGCCTTCAGGACATTGGCATGCAGATTTTTTCCTGTGGCGATGAGCTTTGCTTCCTGCTCTTTGACAAGGTCGCCCGTAAACAAGAAACTGGCCCTGCCATACGAAACGCGGTAAACATTTGACACTTCATTGCCCGTACCGCCGCCGGACGGCTTTGGCGGAGCAAACAGCACCTCTACTTTAACACCGTCAAGCATAAACGCATGGCCTTCTTCTGCCGTCTGGAATTTCCGCAGCACGGGGTCAGCATCGCTGAGCTGCAGACTGCGCGCGTAAGCATCCAGGCCCTCTTTCGCCATATAGACACGCTCGACGGGTATTTTTTTCAGGATGCCGCTGCAGCCCTGCGCATGGTCCTCATGTGCATGCGAAAGAAAAATGGCATCGAGCGCGTGGACATCGTGATGCAGAAGGTACGGCACATCGACCTTGCTGCCGATGTCAAAACTGCCGTCGCGCGTGCCGCCCGTATCAAACATCATGGCCCTGCCATGCGGCGTCACGACGAGGACGGCATCTCCCTGCCCGACATCGAGGAAATGCACGGCCATTTCGCGCGTGGCCAGCAGCTGCGACAGCCCATAGACAAGAAACAGGGATAAACAAACAGCCGCTGCCTGCCGCCTGTACGGATAAAGATGCGTCCGGACAAAATCGCGCCGGCAGAAGCAAAACAGCAAAAAGCCCAGCAGAAAATAATAGAGCAGACAAAGCTGCCATTTCATCGCCGGCAGATACAGAAGGCCTCCGGGAATTTTAGCCAGTACATGCGCAAGCTCTGCCGCCACGCCTAAGAGCAGGCTGTCAAACGCAAAGATGAGATGACCGGGAAACGGCAGAAAAAACGCCGCAATGCCGGCAAACAGCCCCAAGACAATCATGAGCTCCAAGATGGGCACGACCAAGAGATTGGCCAGCAGGGAAGACAGGGATACCTGCCCGAAATACCAGAGCAGCACGGGAAGGGAGGCCAGCTGCGCTGCAGCCGTGATGGCCAATCCCATCGCCATAAAGGAAGGAATCCCCCTCTGCCTTCCCCAGCGGTACAGCACCGGTGCCAAAAAGATCAGTCCTGCCGTTGCCAGATAGGAGAGTTCAAAGCTGATATGAAAGAGCAGCAGCGGCTGCCACATCAGCATGAAAATCCCTGTCAGCAGCAGGATATAGCGCGACTCGCGCTCGCGCCCAAAGGCCAGTGCCAGAAAACTCAAGCTGCCCATCAGCGCCGAGCGGATGACAGGGGGAACACAGCCCGCGAGGATGCTGTAAAAGGCAATGCTGCCGAGCACGAGGACAGCAGAAATGGCACGCGGCAGGCGCAGCATGGAAGCCAGCCAGAGCATGACGGCCGCGACAAGGCTGATATGAGAGCCCGAGACCGACAGAATGTGCACGATGCCCGTCGTCTGAAAATCCTCGATGAGTTCCGGCTCAATGCCCTCATAGCCGCCAAACAGCATGGCAAAAACAGCAGCCGCATCTTCCTTTGGCATGACGTTTTCCATGCTCTGCCGGTAATGGCGGCGGCAGTCGGCGACGAACCGTTCCAGAGGGCAGGCATCCCTCTGTTCTATATGGACAGTTCCCTTGCCCGCTGTCAAAAGAGCGGTAATCCCGTCGGCGCGCAGCAGCAGCTCCGTATCAATCTGTCCCGGATTCTGATAGCCATGGGGCCTTCGGACCGTCCCGCCCACCGTCAGGCCGTCACCGATGCGGGCCTTTTCCTCTTTTGCCGTCGTTCTGGCATAGACATAGCATTTGCCTGAAGCTGCCTGCCACTGGCCGCCGGACTTGACTTTTTCTGCCTGCACGAGATAACGCACCTTATAAAACATGCTGCCATCGGGCGCCAGCACGCTCTGCCAGCGCGGCTCCTCAAGCAGCGTCCCGCTGAGCCGGATTTCCTGTTTAGGCTGCTCTGCCCATCGTGAAATATCATGTTCCGACAGGGACATGCTGCTCTGCAGGCGAAAAATCCCGCAGAGGAAAAAGAGCAGCAGCAAAGGCAGCCAGCAAAAGCGGCTGCTGTGCCAGGTCATCCATACCGCCAGCAGGAATACCGGCAGTCCCAGCATCAGCCAGAAAGATACACCGAACCCCCAAAAATCTCCCAGATTCCCTAAATAAGGATGGAAATACGATACAGCAATTCCCGCAGCCAGCATCAGCAGCAGGCCGGCGAGAAAAAGAACGGGATATTGTCCTGTCTTCATAGCCGCCTCCCATTAAGGTCTAAGGTCAGATACAGATCTTGTCTTTGAGTTTCTGGAACTTTGCCTCGCCAATGCCCCTGACCTTCTTGAGGTCCTCGGGGGCTGCAAAGCTGCCCTCTGTCTCACGGTATTCGATGATGCGCTTTGCCATGGCAGGGCCAATGCCCGGCAGCGTGTCAAGCTCCTCAGCCGATGCCGTATTGATATTGACGACAGCTGCTGCAGCCGCGTTTTTCGCGCTGCTTTGTCCCGCTGTCTGCTTGTTCGCTGCTGCAGATTCTCCCTTCTTCTCCGGAATGCGGACCTGCTGCCCGTCCTTCAGCACCTGTGCCATGTTGATCTGCCCGCTGTCAGCCGTTGGCAGCAGCCCGCCGCAGGCGTTGACGGCATCCATGGTGCGCGCCCCGTCTCTTACGGTCACGACACCCGGCTTGTTCACCGCACCTGTCACATAGACTGTTACTTCAGGAAGATCCTGCTGCGTCCCGCTGCTGCCTGCCGCCGCATCAAGCTGAATCGTCTCTTTATCCTGCGTATAACAGCCATAATACGTTCCTCCTGCCACTGCTGCGACGATAAGGAGCAGAATCAGCAGAGATTTTCTGTACATCGGCAAGAAAATCGCCTCCTCTTCTATTTTGTTTTCTCCTTACACACTTCGCGCCCAATAAAAAAACTCCTGCCTGAGCAGGAGCTTTCCTTTACTTTTGATTAAAATTTAAAATCCATAACATGCCCTTACGATTCAAAGATTCAGGCAGTCGCCGTCTGGACGCGGAAGAAATCTTCAATGTAGCTCGTCCAGCCAAGGTCGTAAATATTTTCTTCGCCAATCTCGTTCTGGTAAAGTGCCAAAACAATCATCATCAGGGAATCGGCCACATAGCGGTCATCCGCCATGCCCATTTCCTCGTAGTTCTCATAAATCGGTACGACGATGCGCGTGAGACGTTCACGGGACATGCTGGCGATGATATCATACATGGCGTCGCAGTATTCCATTGTATCTTTGCGATAAGCCATCGGATTCCTTTTGACGGAATCTTCGATATTCCGAATCTGGCTCAAAGCAATCAATTTAATTCTCATCACAAGCATATCTTTCATATACATACGTCATTCCTCCATCCGTGGATTTATTATAGCGCAGGTTTACATATATTGCAAATTGTATGCATGTATACTTAATGGATGTTTCGATGATGATTCTATATTTTTACTCTTGTATACATAGTACATGCCAGAAATATCGCATAAATCAATTCAGGAAGGACAAAACAGGTTGATTTTTTTATATTGTCTTCTCTCAATTGACAAAGCACAGCAAAATCTTATAGAATAGAACAATCTACACCGCATATATTTTTTCAATCTCTGGAAAGGAGAATTTGCTTTATGACGAAAAAAGGACTGCAGATTGGGCTGCTTCTGTTCGGCATGTTCTTCGGCGCCGGTAATCTGATTTTTCCACCTTCCCTTGGCTTTCAGTCCGCCACGATGTTCGGACCAGCCATTTTGGGCTTCCTGCTCTCCGGTATCGGCATGCCGGTGATCGCCCTGATCATCGGCACGTTCAACAGCGGCGGCTTCCGTGCGGAGATGAGCCGCAAACTCTCCCCATTTTTCTCGCTGCTCATTCTCTCACTCATCTACCTCTCCATCGGACCTTTGATGGCCATCCCGCGCACGGCCGCTACCTCTTTTTCCATCGGCGTACTGCCCATCACGGGCGACGGCACTCTGCCTCTGGCCATTTTTACCAGCCTTTACTTTGCCTTTGGCTGGTGGCTGGCCATCACGCCTTCCAAACTTCTCGCCCGACTCGGCAAAGTGCTGACGCCAATCTTCGTCCTGCTCATCGTCGTGCTGACGATTGCCGGTCTCTGCACCTATACGAATACCACACTGCCGGCCCCGCTTGGCAAATACGCTGAAGCATCATTTGGCACCGGCTTCATCGAAGGCTACAATACGATGGACACGCTGGCTTCCTTCGCATTCTGCATCATTGCCCTAAACGAGATGCGCCGTCTCTCCTTCCGTTCGGCCAGGGAGCATTATTTCTGCATCTGGATGGCGGGACTTGCCGTTACGCTGCTCATGGGGGCCCTGTATCTCGGACTTGCCCTGCTCGGCAATCACTTTCCCATTGCTCCCGAAATCTACAGCAATGCCCATATCAACCTCGGCGCTTATGTGCTTTCTGAGACTTCCCTGCATCTTTTCGGGCCTGCAGGCATGTATTTTCTCGCCGTTATGATTACCCTGACCTGTTTCACGACAACCGTAGGGCTCATTGCCGCTGTGGCAGAATTCTTCTATGGGGAATTTCCTTTTATGTCCTACAAAAAATATGTGACGGCCATCAGCCTCGTGAGTTTCCTGCTCGCCAATCTCGGCCTGAACGAGATCATCAAGGTCTCCCTGCCCCTGCTGCTTTTCCTCTATCCCATTGCCATCACGATTGTCCTCATGACGATCCTGAACAAATTCGTAAAGCTCTCGCGTACCGGCATGCGCCTTGCCGCTTTTGCTGCGGCTCTTGTATCGCTTTTGGACATTCTGCGCCAGTTTGCAGGTTTTTCCTTTGCCGCTTCCATCACGGGCAGCCTGCCCCTGCACGAAAGCGGTCTTGCGTGGCTGCTGCCCGTCATCATCTGTCTTGCTCTCTCGCTGCTCCTGCCCGACAAAATCAGCGGCGAAAATACCCTAAACGCATAAAAACCATCAAAAAAAACTGCTGTACTAACAGCAGTTTTTTTATTTCTTCCTATATTATATAGGAAGACTTATTTAGATTTCGTAAAAATTGACAAGCTTGGCGTCGAAGATGCCATCGAGGGCTTTGACCGTTTCGAGCAAAGCTGGCGGGATATCGTTGTCGACCGTCAGAACCATGAGGTTCTTGCCCTCTTCCTCCGTCGTGCCGACCTGCATGGCCGAGATATTGACACCGTTGCCGCCGAGCAGCGTGCCGACCGTGCCGATGACGCCAGGACGGTTGATGTGTGGACAGATGAGGATGCGCGCATGCGGGTCAACATCGACGCGGAATTTATTGATGCGGACGATGCGGCCCTGTGTGCCGAACAGCGTGCCCTGTACGGAAAGTTTCTTGCCGCCGGCGACGACATCGACCGTGATGAGGTTGGCAAAATTCTCGGCCTCGCGCTCCTTGCGCTCCGAAACCTTGATGCCGCGCTCTTTGGCAAGGCCCGGTGCATTGACATAGTTGACTTCATTCTCCATGACCGGATTCAGGATGCCCTTGATGACGGCCGTCGTCAGAAGCCCCGTATTGACTTCCGTAATCTCGCCGTTGTACGTGACTTCGACGGATTCAATCGGGCCGTCGGCGAGGCCGACGACCGTGCCGCCGAGACGTTCCGCCAGCGTAAGGTACGGCGCGATGACGCGCATGACCTGCGGCGAAACCGGCGCCATGTTGACGGCCGTAGCCACAGGCTCACCGTGCAGGGCAGCGATGATGCCCTTGGCTACATCGACCGAAACACCGATCTGGGCCTCAACGGTCGAGGCACCGAGGTGCGGCGTCAGGACAATGTTCGGAGCCTCGAGCAGCGGATTGCCTTTTTCAGCCGGCGGCTCGCTCGTGTAAACATCGATGGCCGCGCCTGCCACGAGGCCCTGCTTGAGTGCTTCGGCGAGATCCGCTTCGTCGATGATGCCGCCGCGGGCGCAGTTGACGAGGCGGACGCCCTTCTTCATCTTCTTCATCTGCTCCATGCCGATCATGCCCTTCGTTTCCTTTGTCAGCGGCATGTGCACCGTGATGAAATCCGAGTTCTCGATGACTTCGTCAAAGGTAGCGATTTTGACGCCGAGAGCTTTCGCACGCTCTTCATTAATATAAGGATCATAAGCGAGCACGTTCATGTCGAAAGCCATGGCGCGTTTGGCAACGCCCGAGCCGATGCGGCCCATGCCGACAACGCCTAAAGTCTTGCCGCGCAGCTCAACGCCGACGTATTTCTTGCGGTTCCATTCGCCCTTATGCATCGTCTCGTTGGCAATCGGGATGTTGCGGGACATCGCGAGCATCATGGCCATCGTGTGCTCCGT
>NZ_JBJEXT010000022.1:0-12793 GCF_051886055.1 Mitsuokella apri
GCGGCGTCATGAGCGTGCCGCCCTCGGACCCGCTCTACAACTGGGAGACGTATTCCCCTGTGCCCATCAAGAACCTCGGCGTCAGCGGCAATACGACGCAGGACATGATCGACCGCTTCGAGCACGATGTCCTGCCGTTCTCGCCGCGCATCCTCGTCATCATGGGCGGCGTCAACGACTACCGCGCCGGCACATACGGCTGGACGGTCGTGCAGCATCTCAAGGCCCTCAAGGAGAAGTGCGCGGCCTACGGCATCATCCCCGTATTTGTGACGCCGACGCCCATCAATCCGAGCCTGATGATTCATCGGGCCGGCATTGAACATCCGACACCGGATTGGCTCGTACATCAGCAGTATGTCTGCGACTGGGTCAAGAAACAGCCGTATTCTGTCGATGTCGCGAGTGCCCTTGCCGACGAGCGCGGCTGGCTGCGTTCGGACTATACGACAGATGGTCTGCATCCGGACTATTTAGCTAAGAAATCCATGGGTGAGAAGATCGGCGCTTACCTTGAGGCGACTTTTCCCTGGGTAACGCAGAGTCTGATGAAAAAGCCCGTGCGTTCCTAAATGAATGCCAGTGCAATTGATTTGACGATTTCCACAAGGTTATAAACGAAATAAACGAAAAATCCGCGTCCATTTTGGATGCGGATTTTTCGTACAGTGTTTATTTTGTATGGATACCCGTAATCGTATAACCGCTGCCGGCGAGAGCCTGACGGATTTCGTCATCGCTGACTTCTCGTGTCATCTTGACGACGGCGTGATTGCGGTGCAGATTGACTTCGGCCGCTGCTCCGTCGATGCTGTCAAGGGCCTGTTCTACGCGGATTTTGCAGTTGCCGCAGGTCATGCCCTCGATATCGACGATTTTCGTATCAACAATTGTGCCTTTGAGTTCCTTTTTAGGTGGAGGCGTGATAGCACCGCCGCAGCAGCAGCTGCTTTCTCCGCGCCAATGCTTGATGACGCCTTTGAAAGCGAAATAAAGAGCGACCAGAACGATGACACCGACAATTGCTGTTGCCATAAGA
Source organism: Mitsuokella apri (assembly GCF_051886055.1). Lineage (NCBI taxonomy): Bacteria > Bacillati > Bacillota > Negativicutes > Selenomonadales > Selenomonadaceae > Mitsuokella > Mitsuokella apri. Next base: position 1,040 of record NZ_JBJEXT010000022.1, read on the forward strand.
ATTCCCCCTGTTATGTAAAATGTCAATGAAAATCAACTTCATCTTTATTTATATACCAGTTGGGGGTATATGTCAATAGAGGGAATCACTTTCACATTCAATTAGGACGGATTAAAAAAAAAGGTGACTTTTGTGAGCTGACTTTTGTACTTATCCAGACAATCCTCAGAAAAGCCTGTTAAAATACCCTTATAAAGTGGGAGATTTGTGCCCTTTTTTATTATAGGGAGGTTTTTCTATGAAACGCAGGAAGGGATTTATTGCCATCCTGATACTTGTACTCGTGGCGATTGGTGTCAGCGGCTACTGCTACCAGTCGGCACGCACGCCGGAATATGCTCTCGACCAGCTGATGGAGGGCGTAAAAGAACATGATGAAAGTAAGGTGCAGCGCTATGCCGACCTTTCTTCTATCGTGACAACGAGTTACGATATGAGCACTGAGATATTGGCACGTGATATTGGTGTACTGCAGAAAGAGTATCCGGATGACTGGTTCTTCCGCCATGATACGGCTTTCATGAAGAAGTATATTGCTGAAAGGCGCAATGATGATATCGTTTTCATCAATCGCAGCCTTGAATTCTTCCTGAACCCGTCACTGACCCCGATTGGGGAGAATGACCAGAAGGCGCAGTGGCTGGCCGGAGAAGCCGATAAATTCACGCAGCATTATACGGCCAAGCTCGATAATGTGGAACGGAAGGGTGACTGGGCGGAAGCGACGTTTACAATCAAAGGGGATGATTCCGATTACGGCCGGCTCGTTCCGGAGATGACAGTCAAGGCTGAGCTCATGCAGCACGAAGACGGCCATTTCCAGGTCATGCGCATCTCCAATATTGAAGAAATGTTCCCTCCTGTCGTCAAGGGAATTGAAGATTACTGGACTCTGCAGGGATGGCAGTAAAACAAAAGCTCCTCATTTGAGGAGCTTTTTTCGTGACATATGAGGGATTAATTCTTTTGTCCGAGCGGTGTTTTTTGGAGGATGCCGGCGGCAATCACGGCGATGATGCTGTTTAAGACGCCTTCGGCGATGAGGCCGGGGGCTGAGGCAAGGCCGGCTGCGAGGCTGTCATAGAGCAGGGCGCCAAAGAGCGTATAAGCTGCGGCCATCCAGACGGAAGCAACGAGGAAGCCTGCGAGCAGGCGCACGGCGCCGGATTGTTTCATATCCGGGCGGATGACGCGCCAGGCGATATCGGCCATAAAGAATTTGATGATGATGGTCGGTACAATCCAGAGCGGGAAGCCGCCTAAAAGGTCCGAAAGAGCCGAGCCGAAGCAGGCGGCAATCAGCGTTTCGCGGCGTCCGAGGAACAGGACCATGAGAAAGATTGCCGCATCGCCTAAATGTGCATAGCCGAGCGGGATGGGGATGCGCGGCACGAAGGTCGCGAGGAAGACAACGGCGGTCATGACAGCGGCAAGGCAGAGATCGCGCGTCGTCATAGATGAGGAATGATTTACAGATGATGTCATAAGAATCCTTCTTTCCGTTTCAGGCTGACCTGAAATTTTGGACTTGTGTCCTTTTATTAGATAGTATATACTGTTTTTGACCTTAAAAAAATATTCAAATCACGATGAAGAAGTAAGACCAGACAGGAGAAGCTATGCTGACCTATTCCTTTGAAAATCTTGGGGATGAATCCCTCTATGAACATCTTTACCGCTGTATCCGCACGGATATTCTCGCAGGCCGGCTGCAGGCCGGTGAAAAACTGCCGTCAAAACGCGCCCTGTCGCGTCAGCTCGGCATCAGTGTCATCACGGTCGAGGGGGCATATGGTCAGTTAGTCGCAGAAGGATATTGTCAGTCGGTGCCGAAAAAGGGTTTTTTTGTCGCAAAACTCACGAGCCTGCCCGTTCATCCGACCGTACCGGAAAAGCGTCCTGCAGCATCAAAAAAGCCCAAGCGCCAGTATTTGGCTGATTTTACGGCCAACAGCCTGCGGCCTGCGGACTTTCCGTTTAAGACATGGACGCATCTTTTGCGTCAGGTCATGTCCGGTCAGGCCGAAGCCTTGCTGGAGCGTTCGCCGGGCATGGGAATTTTGGCCCTGCGCGAGACGATTGCCGGGCATCTGCAAAGTTTTCGCGGGCTCGACGTCAATCCGGGGCAGATTGTCATCGGTGCCGGTACAGAATATCTCTACGGCCTGCTCGTCCAGCTTTTAGGCCGGGAAAAATGTTTCGGCGTTGAGAATCCCGGTTTTGATAAAATCCGCAAGGTCTATAAAAAACACGGTGTGCGCTGTGTGCCGGTCGATATGGATGAGCAGGGCATCTGTCCATCTGAACTGTTGAAAAAGCAGGTCGATGTCCTGCATATCAGTCCTTCCCATCATTTTCCGACCGGCTGCATCACGCCCATCAGCCGGCGCTATGAACTTTTGGGCTGGGCCAGTGCTCAGGAGGGGCGCTATATCATCGAGGACGATTATGACAGCGAATTCCGTTTGACAGGAAGACCCATTCCGACGATGATGGGCATCGATGTCAGCGGCCGCGTCATTTACATGAATACGTTTTCAAAGACGCTGACCCCGACCATCCGCATCAGCTACATGGTCCTGCCGGAAAAACTTGTGCCGGTCTTTCATGATGAACTCGGCTTTTATAACTGTACCGTTTCGAACTTTGAGCAGTATACGCTGGCGCGTTTCATCAAAGACGGTTATTTTGAGAAGCACATCAACCGCATGCGCAATTGCTACCGCAAACGCCGCGAGGCGCTGCTGCAGACGATGAAAGAGGGAGGTCTTTTTGCACATGCAGATATTATCGAGCGCGGCTCCGGCCTTCATTTTCTGCTGCGCTTCCACACTCAAAAAGATGATGATGCGCTGCAGAAAGAACTGGCGGACAAGGGCATCCGCATGCGGCCGCTGCGTGATTATTATGACGGCGAAACGCCTGACGCTGCCCATATCTTTGTGCTCAATTATTCGGGCATGGAGGAAAGCGTTCTGCAGGAGGCCGTTTCGCGTATTGTTTCCTGCCTTGTATAGATATTTACTATACACCCAATAGGCAATCCATATTTTTCCTGTAATTCCATCCGTGATATAATAGGAAGGAACAAGAAATTAAAAATGGAAATTTTCCCTGTGTTACATCAAGATAGGAGTGCTTCATATGCTGATGGGTCTTACTGTGCCGAAACTTTTGCTGATTCTCGGAATCGGCCTGCTTGTCTTCGGGCCGGGCAAGCTGCCGCTCGTGGGCAAATCTCTGGGCAAGAGCGTGCGTGAATTCAAATCAGCTGTCTCGGAAGATGAAAAGACAGAGCCGAAACAGCTGGCTGCAGCTGAGCAGAAGACGGAAACGACTGTAAAATAAAAGAATAAAAGCGGAAATAAAAAGCCATGCCGGCATAAAAATGAAGGCATGGCTTTTTCTGTATTTTACATTTGCCTCTTATATGAGTAAAATGAAGGTGTGTATGATATTAAAGGAATAGGAGAGGTTTATGCGTTTAAATGAATTAAAGGCAGGGGAACGTGCTGTCATCCGCAAGGTGGGCGGCACGGGGGCTCTGCGCCAGCATTTTCTTGATATGGGCGTGATTCCGGGAGCAGAGATCACGCTCGTGAAGTTTGCGCCCATGGGCGACCCGATTGAATTCCGCATTCAGGAATACGAGCTGACTTTGCGCATCGACGACGCAAAAAAAATCGGCATCGAGAAGCTGCCGGCGTGGGAGTCCGACCAGCATCCTACCGTCAAAATCCCGCAGGAGCCGACGGACCATCCGGGCCTCGGCGAGGGCGGCCGCTACCATGTACGCAAAGGGGAGCATCCCCTGCCGGAAAGTCAGCTTTTGACGTTTGCGCTTGCCGGCAATCAGAACTGTGGCAAGACAACACTTTTTAACCAGCTCACGGGTTCGAATCAGCATGTCGGCAATTTCCCAGGTGTCACGGTCGACCAGAAGAGCGGCAGCATCCGAGGCCACGAGAACACGCGCATTACGGACCTGCCGGGCATCTACTCGATGTCTCCGTATACGGATGAAGAGATTGTCTCGCGCGAATTTATTTTGCGCGAACAGCCTACCGGCATCATCAACATCGTCGATGCGACGAATATTGAACGCAATCTCTATTTGACTTTGCAGCTCATTGAACTCGACCGCCCGATGGTGCTTGCGCTCAATATGATGGACGAACTCACGGGCAATGGCGGCTCCGTTGACATCAACGCGATGGAATCTATGCTTGGCATCCCTGTTGTGCCGATTTCTGCCGCGAAGGGCGAGGGCATTGAAGAACTCGTGCAGCATGCCCTGCACGTCGCGCATTATCAGGAAAAGCCGGGCCGTATGGATTTCTGTGATGCCGAAAGCCACCGCGGCGCCGTTCACCGCTGCCTGCACGGCATCATGCATCTCATCGAGGACCATGCCAAGGCCGCCCGCATCCCGCTGCGCTTTGCCGCGACGAAGGTAGTTGAGGGTGACCACCGCCTCATCGAAGCCTTGATGCTTGACCCAAATGAGATGGATATGATTGAGCACATCATCTGCCAGATGGAGAAAGAGCGCGGGCTCGACCGTGCAGCGGCCATCGCGGACATGCGTTTCTCGTTTATCGGCAAACTCGTCAGCCGTACGGTGCACAAGGCACATGAGAGCCGCCAGCACGAACGCAGCCGCTGCATCGATAAGGTCCTGACGGGCAAATACACGGCCATCCCGGCTTTTGTTGCCATCATGAGCCTTGTCTTTTACCTGACGTTCAATGTCATTGGCTCGGGACTGCAGGATTTAATGGCAGCCGGAATTGGCTGGCTGCAGGATGAAACGGATGCAGTCCTTGCGGCAGCCGATGTTAACGAAGCCATGCATTCTCTGGTGATTGACGGCATTTTTCAGGGCGTCGGCACCGTCCTGTCATTCCTGCCCATTATCGTGACGCTGTTTTTCTTCCTGTCACTCCTCGAGGATACGGGGTACATGGCACGCATTGCCTTTGTCATGGACAAATGGCTGCGCAAGATCGGCCTTTCGGGCCGCAGCATCGTGCCGCTGCTCATCGGTTTTGGCTGCAGCGTGCCGGCCATCATGGCGACGCGCACGCTGCCATCGGAGCGCGACCGCCGCATGACGATTCTCTTGACGCCGTTCATGAGCTGTTCGGCCAAACTGCCGATTTACGGCCTCTTCATCGCGGCTTTTTTCGGCAATTACGGTGCCCTGCCGATGATTATCCTGTACTTTGGCGCTATGGCAGTAGGCATTATCGTGGCTTATCTCGGCAAGAACACGATTTTCAAGGGCGAGGCCGTGCCATTTGTCATGGAGCTGCCGAATTACCGCATGCCGGGGCGCCGCAATGTCATGCAGCTGCTCTGGGAAAAGTCAAAGGATTTTCTGGAACGTGCCTTTTCGGTCATCTTTGTGGCGACCATCGTCATCTGGTTCCTGCAGACGTTTGACTTCCGCCTGAACATGGTGACGGATTCCTCGACAAGCATGCTCGCGTCCATTGCCGGCGTCATCGCGCCAATTTTTGCCCCGCTGGGCTTTGGCGACTGGCGCATCTCGACCGCGCTTATATCGGGCTTTATGGCAAAAGAGAGTGTAGTCTCGACTTTGGGCGTATTGTTTGGCACAAGCGCTCTTTCGACCGTCCTGACGCCGCTTGCGGCAGCATCGCTTTTAGCGTTCTGCCTGCTCTACACGCCCTGTATCGCGGCCATCGCTTCCGTACGGCGCGAACTCGGCACGAAATGGGCCGTCTGGGTTGTTATTTTCCAGTGCATCATCGCCTGGATTGTGGCGTTTATCGTCCATACCATTGGCATGCTTCTGTGATGTTATACAGCTTTTCGACCTTACCGTGCAATTGACAAACGGCAGTGCTTCAATAAGAAAGAGGCACTGCCGTTTATGTTATGGATAGGTTATTGGTTGATGCTGTCCTGTTTATCCTGCTCGACATAGCTGACAGGGAAGCCGTTATAGGTAAAGGTCTGACGCGTGCCTTGCGGGATTTTTTCGGGGGCATTTTCCGTGGCGTCGCCGGGACGTACGCGGCCGCGCTCATAAATGGTCGCACTGCTGCCAGTATCCGTATCGGAAACAGCAGGCTTTTGCTGCTTCATAGTCGGTGCTGCTGTGCCGTCTGTCTGAAAATCCTTAGAAATGCCATAAAGTGCGGCCTGATAGTAGGTGTCGAAGATACTGCCGTCTTTGAGGCCGGTGCCGGAGTACATGACATCGAAATCACTGCGGACCTTTTCAACGCGCTTCATGTTATCGGCAAAGTCTTCAAGTGAAATGATGAGGTCAGCACGGTTTGGAAGCAGAAATTCATCGCCCGTGAAGAGAATGCGTCTTGTCGGGTCGAGGACAGCCAGTCCGCCGAGAGTGTGATTGGCATGAGGGAATTCGATGATGGTAAGCTCGCGATTGCCAAGGTTCAGCTTATAGCCATCCTGCACGGTGACGACCGGATAATCGCGCGGGAAGGAAAGACCGGCAAAACTGTTGTAGGGAATCGTAGCGTAATTTACGCTGACCGGTGTCATAAAAGCGGCATCGAAGTAGGCATCATTGGCGGTGTGGTCAAAATGATAATGCGTGTTGATGACGTATTTGACCGGTTTGCCGCAGAGGGATTCTGCATAAGTGCGCAGATTGCCGGCGCCGTAGCCGCTGTCAATCATCACGCCGATCTCATCGCCGGCCAGCAGGTAGCAGTAATCGCCGTCTGAGCGGATTTTCCAAGTATTCGGGGCAATCTGCTCCGATTCGAAGTACGGTTCATCCATGGGGACGAGCGAGCCATCGCTGTTTCGTATCATGACATCGTGTTTGGCAGAGAAATCAATAGCTTGTACGGGCTGCCAGATTTTTGACGTATCAATAGATGTCACGCCGTTGACGATATCGGCGCTTGTGCCGGCATTAAGGCGTTTCGTAAGGATACGCGGCTCAGTGGGAGCTTTTTTCGGCGCGGCAAAGGCGGCATCGAGGCGGTCGATGTCATTTTGGGCATCTGTGTCGCCGCTTGCCAGAGCTTTTTCATACCAGACGCGGGCTTCGGCGGCATTTTGCTCGACGCCGTGCCCATATTCGTAAAGATGGCCGATGCCGATTTTGCCGAGGCCGCCAACATGATCGCTGCGCACAGATGCTTTTTGGTAGAGTTCCATGGCTTTATCATAGTCGACTTTTGTGCCAAGGCCATCTTCATACATATGGCCGAGCAGGGCCGTGCCCGTCACATCGCCGAGTTCGGCTGCTTTTTGATAATAGGCAAAGGCCTGTTTGATGTCTTTTTTTACACCATAGCCGTGTTCATAGCAGAGGCCAAGATAGCGGTAGGCTTTCATATGATTTTTGTTGGCAGCTTCGCGGAAAAAGGAGAGTGCCCGTTCATAATCCTTCGCTTCGTACGCTTCGACTCCATTTTCTATCATACCGCGGTCGAGAAAATTGCCCAATCCTCTTGTCATATCGTGAGGCGCTGCTGTTTCTTTAGAAACAGCAGCTGCCTGTGCGGCAGGAAATGGCATCAAAAGTGTATAGCTGCTGACGGCCAGTAGTGCTAAGGATATCGTTTGCCAAGTTTTACGCGTATTCATGGAAAAAATCATCTCTTTCTAGTTAGTACCTCGCATTATTAAAAATATGAGAATGCTTATCAAAATGGTATTTTATCCCAAATGCCTTAAAATTGAGGGAAGACAGCAATTAAATTCATATAAAAAGAAAACCGCTGGCTCATTTTGAGCACAGCGGTTTTTCACGTCATGTCAATCTTCGACGTCGCGCGTCTCAAGGTAGAAGAAAAACGCAGTGACGATGATGGCTAAGATCAGCCAGATGGAAGATGGCATAAGTACCTCCTGTCGATTATGGCACGGGGTGAATACGAATTTGTTTTTCTGATTTCAGTATATCAGAGGGCAAGTGCTTCTGTCAAAACTTTTCCCCATGTTTCTTCGAGCATGGGCAGGCGCCAGCGCGCGTTGGCGGGACTCGTCGACGGCATGGCGTGAAAGGTGAGGTCCTCGCGTTTTAAGAGCTCTTTATTATAGCGCTTGAACGTCTGGGCGGATTTGCCGCCATTGAAGCAGATAGTCCTGATTTTGGGATACTCTCGAAGCAGCGCCGAAAAGTCATTGCCCTTTTCGTCATGGATGGCTGAATCAAGGCTGCCTTCGCGCTCGCAGCTGCCGATAGAATCCCAGAGGGCAATGTGATGGCGCAGCAGCATGGCGAGTTTTTCTTCGTAAACAGAAGGGAGCTTTTCCTGAAGGAGATGGGCCATCATCAGCCAAAAGCGGTTCTGCGGATGCGCGTAGTACTGCTGCTCTTCAAGCGATTTGATGCCGGGCATCGAACCGAGAACCAGAACCGTGCAGTTTTTGTCGATATTGGGCTGCAGGCCGATACAGAGCATAAACGTCATTTCCTTCCTTAATACATCTGAAATACATTGATTATTTATCGGCAAAGGCCTTGGCAAGGTGCTGCAGGCCGTTTTCGAGCGTGCTCCACGGGCAGGCGATGTTGAGACGCTGGAAGCCGCGTCCTGCTTTGCCGAAGATATGGCCGGAGTCGAGCCAGAGGTTGGCATCGTTGACGATGACATCGTCGAGTTCCTCATCCGTCAGGCCGTAAGCGGAAAAGTCAAGCCAGAGAAGATACGTGCCTTCGGGTTCGATGAGTTTGACTTTGGGCATCTTTTCGGCAAGAAATGCCTTCGTTTTCTGGTAATTGCCCTCGATATAGGCGAGGAGCTCTTTGAGCCACTCTGCGCCGTGCTCATAGGCTGCCTGTGCAGCAAAGAGACCAAGGGCGTTGGGCTGGCTGTAGCCGGCTGCCGAGATTTCAGCGCGGAATTTCTTGCGCAGCTCGGCATTTTCAATGAAGATATTGGAGATCTGCAGGCCGGCGAGGTTGAAGGTTTTCGATGGAGACGTGCAGGTGATCGTGCGGTCGGCGATTTCCGGCGCGAGGGACGCGAGCACTGTATGCTGGAAGCCCGGACGCACGAATTCGTGATGGATTTCGTCGGCGACAATCAGGACATCGTGTTTGAGGCAGATGGAAGCGATGCGTAGGAGTTCCTCACGCGTCCAGACGCGGCCGGCCGGATTGTGCGGACTGCAGAGCAGGAAGAGCTTGACATCGTGCTCGACAATTTTTTTCTCAAAGTCGGCAAAGTCAATTTCGTAATGGCCATTTTGGAGGACGAGCGGACTGTTGACGAGCTCGCGGCCGTTCTGGCGGATCATTTCCGTGAACGGATAGTAAACAGGCTGCTGCAGCAGCACGGCTTCGCCCGGTTTCGTAAAACAGCGGATGGCCACAGCCAAGGCAAATACGACACCCGGCGTGATGGTCAGGGCCTTCGTGGACGGCGTCCAGCCGTGATGTTCCGTCATCCATTTGACGATGACTTCCTTGTAGCTTTCCTTCGGGTCCGTGTAGCCGAAAATGCCGTGCTGGACGCGGCGCGTGAGTTCGTCGATGACGGGCTGCGGTGTGCGGAAGTCCATATCGGCAACCCAGAAGGGCAGGATGCCCTGCGGATAGCCGCGTTCGACGGCAAAGTCATATTTGAGGCACGAGGTGCCGCGGCGGTCGATGATTTCATCAAAATTGACGGACATAAAAATTCCTCACTTTCTTATAGATTCAGCAGCATCAGGCATTGAGGGCCTGATCGAGGTCGGCAATCAAGTCATTTACATCTTCGATGCCGACAGAGAAGCGCAGCAGGCGGTCGTCAAGGCCCGTGCGTGTCAAAAGTTCTTTTGGCATTTCGGCATGGGTCTGGGCGAGCGGGAAGGTCAGGAGACTTTCGACACCGCCGAGACTTTCGGCAAAAGCGATGAGTTTCAGGCGGCCGAGGAGGGCCGTGGCAAGTTCCGGTGTTTTGACTTTGAAGGAAATCATGCTGCCAAAGCCCGTGGCCTGACTTTTGTGCAGTTCGTGGCCCGGATGCTCGGGCAGGCCGACGTAGTAGACATCGGTGACATTCGGCTGTGTTTTGAGCCATGTGGCAATGGCAGCTGCGTTCTGCTGCTGACGCTCGACGCGCAGGCCGAGGGTCTTGATGCTGCGGAGCAGCAGCCATGAATCAATCGGCGTGAGGTTCGGCCCTTCCGATTTGATATAAAGGTCAAGATTTTTACCGTAGTCGGACTCGTCATCGGCAATGGCGATGACGCCGGCGATGATGTCGTTGTGGCCGCAGAGGTATTTCGTCGCGCTGTGCACGACGATATCGGCGCCGAGCGTCAGCGGCTTCTGGAAATGCGGCGAAAGGAAGGTGTTGTCGACGGCGAGCAGGGCGCCGTTTTCATGGGCGAGCTTGGCGAGGGCGCGGATATCGCTGACGCGCATCATGGGATTGGATGGCGTTTCGATGAAAATCATTTTCGTTTCCGGCAGGAGTTTGGCAGCTGTTTTTTCAAGGTCTGCCGTATTGACGTAATCATGCTTTACACCGTATTTCTTGTAAATATCATTGACAAGGCGCACCGTGCCGCCATAGAGGTCTTCGGAAAGCAGGATGTGGTCGCCGGGGTTTAAGAGGTGCAGGGCCATGTTGATGGCAGCCATGCCGGAGGAAAGTGCCCAGGCGCGTTTGCCGCGTTCGAGTTTGGCGAGAACGTCTTCGAGTTCTTTGCGCGTCGGATTGGCCACGCGGCCGTAGTCGAAGCCTGTGCTCTGCTTGTAGCCCGGGTGACGGTACGTGGCGGAAAGGTAAATCGGCTCACTGATGGCACCGGTTGCATCGTATTGGTGACAGCCGTGTACCTCAAGGGTGTAATCGTTCATGGGAATTCCTCCTCAACATCAGCAGTATAAAATAAGAAAGACATATCGTTCCAGTATGTATATATGAGAGTATTATAAAATACAGCTTTGCCGCTTGTCAATGCAGGATGAGGCAGAGCTGTGCGAAAGGTCAGCATGGCAGGGCTAAGCGGCGCGTTTCCCCCTTGGCAAAGGAAAAATTGGCACTCGTGAGGTCGCGCAGCTCAGTCAGGCGTTTTTCTATGTCTGCGGGCGGCAGCAGCAGGTGCAGGGTGACGTTTTCGGCGTAATCGGCCGGCTCCGTGCGGATCTCTTCCTGGCGCAGCCAGTGCTCAATGGCAGCGAGCAGGTCATAGCCAATGGTCACGGAAAGCTCCGTAAATAGTGTCATTTCGATGCAGGTAGCTTTTTCGATGCCAAGCACGGCCGCGTGGCCGTAAGCGCGGATGAGACCGCCGGCTCCGAGTTTGATGCCGCCGAAGTAGCGTGTGACGACGATGACGACATCGGTCAAATCGTTTTTTTTGATGGCCTCGAGGATTGGATTGCCGGCCGTGCCGCCGGGCTCGCCGTCATCATTGGACTTCTGCTTGTCCGCGCGTTCGCCAAGCACGTAGGCTGAACAGTTGTGGCGGGCATCGAAGTATTTTTTCTTCATCGACTGGATGAAGGCGCGGGCTTCTTCTTCATTTTCAACATGGCGGATATGGGTGATGAATTTTGATTTCTGTATTTCATAGAGCGTTTCGACGGAAGCGTCGTTTTCGCGAATGGTTCGATAAAGGTTCATAACTGCCTCCCTGAAAATTTCCTTCTTAATATTATACCGTATTTTTGCGGCTCTTGTCCTCATCAGAAAATTTTATTGACGAAGGTATGGTAATTACGCTCGTTTTGTAGTATCCTTTAGTAGAAATAATGGAAGTGTCGCGGATGGCAATGCTATACAAATCACAGATCGAAGC
>NZ_JBJEXT010000023.1:0-12706 GCF_051886055.1 Mitsuokella apri
TTCGACCACCGCGAGGCCCAGAACGGCGCCTACTACACGCGCCATTACCGCGAGCTCAAGAAAAAACTTCTGAGCAAATAACTTCATATTCTCTTTGCATGGACGTCCTACATCAGGGCGTCCATTGTCGTTAAGAGGGGCAGCATGACGGAGAGCACGAAGAAAAAGACGAGGCCGCCGACGAGTAAAATCAGCAGGGGCTCGGCCAGGGCGCCGAGGCGCGCAGAACGCTGCCTGACGGCAGTATCGGCAAAGGCCGCGGCCCTGCCCATCATCAAAGCGAGCGTGCCCGCTGCCTCACCTGCAGTCAAGAGTTCCGTCAGGATGGCAGGACAGCATTTCTGCTGCTGCAGGCTCAGGGAGAAGGACTTGCCGGACTCCACCTGCCGGCAGATCTGCCGCAGATTTTCGCGCAGCGCAAGATTCGCGGGCACCTTTTCGGCCATATGCAGGGCCGAGAGCAGCGGCAGGCCGTTTTGCAGCATCGTCCCCAAGAGCTCAAAAAGCAGCCGCCACAGGGCGTACTGCTGCAGGGCACCGAAAAAAGGCAGCCGCAGAAACCAGCGGTCAAGGAAAAGCCGACACTTTGGCTGCTGCCACAGGACCAAAAGGGAACACAATGCAGCAGTCAGCAGCATGAGCAGCAAAAGGCCATGTTTCGTAAAAAAATCCATGGCAAAAAGCAGGAAACGCGTGGGCCACGGCAGTTCGACCTGCATATCCTGCAGCAGGCCCGCAAATGTCGGCATGACAAAGACGGCCATGAGCACGATGGCCAGAATGGAAGCTGCAAAAAGCGCGATGGGATAGAGCAAAGACGATTTTAAAGCCTCGCGTGCCTCGTAACGGTGCTCCTCAAAAACCGCCAGTTTCGCAAAAATCGCCGCGAGCGAGCCGCTCTTCTCGCCGGCTTCGACAAAACCGCAGAGAGCAGCCGGAAAAAGCTCCGGATGCTGCCGCAGCATTTCGTGAAACGGCCGGCCTGCCATGATGCCGGAGAGCAGTGCCTGCAGGCTGCGGCGATAAGCAGAATCCCCGCCGGACTGCAAAAGCATCTGCAGGGCCTGATGGATGGGGAGGCCAGTCTGCAGCATGACCGCGAGCTGCCGCACAAAGACGATGCGCAGCCTGCTGTCCAGCCGCCGATGCAAAAATGTCCTGCCAAACGATGACAGCAGCCTGACTTTTTCTGTCCGCGGCTCCTGCTGCCCATAAGAAAAGTTCTCCGCCTCTGTTTCCTTCTGTCTTAGTGAGGCAATCCAAAGCCCCCTTCTGCGTATAAGGCCTGCCGCTTCGCGCTTGTTCCGCGCCTCGACGCAGCCCTCGAAAAACTCGCCGCTGCGGCTGCGCGCTTCATAAATAAAAAAACTCATAGTATTTCTCCTTTGAGGCTGCGCCGCACTTCTTCATAAACAGCAGCGGACAAAAGCCCCTGCTGCCAAAGCCTCTGCAGTGCTAGGCCGCGCGTCTGCATATGTTCCTTTTGATGACTCATCATCGCGCCCTCGAGCTGGCTGTACCGGCCCTGCCGAATCAGGCTGCAGACAGCGGGCTCACGCAGAAGGACCTCGACGAGCGGCACGCGGCCGCCTGTACGCGCCGGCAGGAGCTGCTGCGCGAAAACGGCCGTAAAGACCTCCGCGATTTCCGCCCGCACGATGGGCTGCTGCTCAGGCGGGTAGAAATTCTCCATGCGCCGCACGGCTTCGGCTGCCCCGCGCGTATGCAGCGTGCCGAGCACGAGAAGCCCCGTTTCGGCTGCCTGCAGGGCCGTCGTCATCGTCTCGCGATCGCGTATCTCTCCAACGAGCAAAATATCGGGCATTTCGCGCAGGGCACTGCGCAGAGCGCCGGCAAACGAGGAAAAATCCCGCCCGAGCTCGCGCTGACTGATAAAGCACTTTGCCGGCTGAAAGACGTATTCAATCGGGTCCTCCAGCGTCAGGATATGGGCCGCGCGCCTCTCATTCACGGCCTGCAGAAAGGATGCGAGCGTTGTCGTCTTGCCCGAACCCGTGCTGCCCGTCACGAGCACGAGCCCCCTTTTGGCCTCTAATAAATCATAGAGGGCCGCCGGCGCGTGAATTTCCTGCAGAGAGGGAATTTTTGGCGGCAGGAAGCGCAGGACAAGGGCCAGATGATTCTGCTGCTGATAAAAATTGCCGCGCAGCCTCTGACCAGCAAACGTCAGCGAAAAGTCGACTTCCTGCCCACGTGCCAAGCCCCGCTGCTGTCCGGCGCTCAAAAACGTCTGGGCCAGCTGCTTCATAAAATCATCCTTTAAAAATACATCCTCGAAAGCAGGGGCAGCACCATCGGCCGGCACGTCTGCCTGCGATGCTTCAGCCCCTGCCGGCAAAATATTTTTTTCCAGCAGGCCGTTTCTGCGCAGGAAGGCAGGCTGTCCTGCCGTAAGATAAAGGTCACTGGCCCCATCCTGCATGGCCTTTGCCAGCAGTCTTTGCCAAAGAGTTTGTCCATTTTGTTTCACCGTCTCAGCCGCCATAGAGCACCCTCCTGACTTCCGAAAGCGCCGTGACGCCCTGCCCCGCCTTGCTGATGCCGTCTTCCAGCAGACTCTTCATGCCGCTTTGGCGCGCGAGCTCTTCCATCCTGCGCCGCGGAATGCGCTGCAGGATGCCTTCGCGCACGATATCGTCAGGCACGAGGATTTCTGCGAGCAGGGTACGGCCGAGATAGCCCGTGCCGTGGCAGAGTTCGCAGCCGCAGCTTCTGTAGAATACAGTGTCAGGAGGCAGTTTCGCTGCTTCCGCGCCTTTCCCTGCTTCCTGTTCTGCCAGCAGCAGCAGGGATTCCGCTTCCCTCCTGCCTGCCGGATCCACTTCGCGGCAGTGCGGACAGAGTCTGCGCACAAGGCGCTGTGAAACGATGCCCGCCAGCGTCGCCGCGAGAAGATACGGTGCAATGCCCATCTCGAGCAGCCGGTAGATGACGGCCACCGCATTTTCCGTATGAATGGTCGTCATTAAGAGATGGCCCGTCAGGGCGATGCGCACGGCCATGGCCGCTGTTTCCTCGTCGCGTATTTCGCCGAGCAGGATGCCCGTGACGTCCTGTCGGAGCACGGCGCGCAGTCCCGCAACATACGTCAGGCCGGCCTGCGCGTTGATCTCCACCTGGTTGACGCCTGCAAGAAGCCGTTCGATGGGGTCTTCCAGCGTGACGAGATTGCGGTCGGGCGTATTGAGCTCGGCCAGGGCTGCGTAAAGAGATGAAGTCTTGCCTGAATTCATCGGGCCGCAGAGCACCATCATGCCCGAAGGGCGGTGAATGAGTCCGCGAAATTTCTTTGCATCCTGCGCGGCAAAGCCGAGTTCGTCGATGCTCAGAAGCTTCCCTGACATATTCATCAGGCGCATGACCATGACCTCGCCATGTGCAGCCGGCAGCGACGAAACGCGGATATCGGCGGTGAGTCCCGCTGTCTCGAGGTGAATATGGCCGTCCTGCGGCAGCTGCTTTTTGGCGATATCCATGCCGGCCATGACCTTGAGGCGCGAAACGACGGCCTGCCCGATGATCTCGGGCATCTGCATGACCTCCTGCAGGATGCCGCTGACGCGAAAACGCAGGCGGATGTTCCTCTCCTGCGGTTCGATGTGGATGTCACTGGCCTGCAGCACGGCCGCCTGCTGCAGGATGAAATCCACAAGGCGGATAATGCTCGAAAATGACGGCTCTGCGTTCAGCCCGCCGGCCTGCAGCAGAGATTTTTTCTCCTGTCCCCGCGCTCTTTCCTGCCGGACGGCCGGCGCGCCGCCATAACGCACCTCATGCACGGCTTCGCGCACGAGACTTTGCCAAAGTATTTCCTTTTCTTCCAAGAAAAGCACCCCTTTCGCTCATCTGACCTTCTTTCTTTTTTTGCGTTCTGACTTTTGACACTTTCTGTTCGTTTATATTTGTTGCTATTCGCTTCATTCGTTCTGTTCGTTTCTTACTGCTCATCTTCGCGCTAAAACGCCAAAATCCTTTATTTTCAGAAAAATAAGCAAATGACTTTATCCTCGTGACATACAGGCAAAAATATCCATTCTTTGCTGTAACGATGTAAATCAAAATCAGCGTACAATAAAAAATCCGAGGCATGTTCTGCCCCGGATTTTTATTGCCCGCTGATTTTATTTCATTTCATTTAATTGATTGCTGGTCTTTCTCCGCCTTTTATCCGCCAGCATAGAGCTCCCGATATTTGCGTTCGGTCATCAGGACTTTCCTGACGTATTCGCGCGTTTCCTGATACGGGATGGCATCGATATCGTGGAAATCGGCCGGCCAGCCGTTTTCGCGAATCCATTCCTGCACATTGCCGCGGCCCGCGTTGTAGGCAGCGAGCGCCAAGACGTCATTGCCGTTAAATTCGCGCTGCAGCGAACGCAGATACCAGATGCCGTAGCGGATATTGCGCTCCGGCTCGTGGATGGCATCGATGGAATACGCGTCATCATCGAGCTGGCCCGCAATCCATTCCGCCGTGTCCGGCATGAGCTGCATGAGCCCGATGGCCCCGCGGTGCGAGTGCACGCCGTCCTGAAATTTGCTTTCCGTCTTGATGACGGCCGCCGCGAGATACGGGTCGACATGGTAGCGGTCCGCATACTCCTCGACGGTATCACGGTAAGGGAAAGGGTAAAGATATTGGCGCTGGAACGACTCGGACGACCAGACCATGTAAATGGCAAAAGCCAGGCAGGCCAGGCTGCTGACCAGGATATAAAGGTATTTGCGGCCCGTGCGCCTGCGTGCCTTCTGTACGCGTTCCAAAAAATCAGATTGATGCAGCTGCATGTTTTCCCTTCTCACCTTCTCGCTTTTCTCCTGCTGACTGCTGCCAAAGTTTTACGAGCTGCTGCCGGAGCTCTGCTGTGTTTCCTGTATTATCGATGACGATATCCGCGCGCTTTCTCTTTTCTTCAATAGAAAGCTGCGCTTTGATGCGGTTCATGGCTTCCGTGCGGCCGTAGCCATTCCGGGCCATAAGCCGTGTGAGCTGTACGTTCTCCGGCACATAGACAAGCCAGACTTCATCGAGATGGTTCTGCCAGCCCGACTCAAAGAGCAGCGGGATATCGAGGACCACGGCCGGCAGACCTTCCGCTTCCGCCTGTGCCATCTGCTCCTGCAGGGCTCTGCGGATCAGCGGATGCGATGTTTCATTGAGCCATCGTTTCTCAGCAGGACTTGAAAAGACGAGCCGGCCAATCGCCCTTCTGTCAAGGCGGCCGTCCCGAAAAACGGCCTCAGGGCCGAAGTGGCGGACATACGCCTCGTAAAGAGGCTGTCCTGATGCCGTCAATTCATGCGCCACGGCATCGGCGTCAAGCACGCGCGCCCCGAGCTCCCGCAAAATGGCCGCGGCCGTGCTCTTGCCGCTCGCAATGCCGCCGGTCAGTCCAATGCGCTTCATCTGTCGTCTTCTCCTTCCCGCTTACCCGCGGTCCGACGGGGCTGGCAGTGCGGGCAGAAATGCGTGCCGCGGCCGCCAAGCGTAAATTTCTCAATCCGCGCACCGCAAAGTCGGCAGGGCTCACCCTCGCGGTGATAGACAAAGAGATGCTCCTGATGATGTCCATGACCGCCCTCGCCGTTGCGGTAATCGCGGAACGTCGTGCCGCCGTCCCTCAGGCCATCCTGCAGGACACTGCGCACGGCCTTTTGCAGCCTTTGACATTCCTCCTTCGTCAGGCTCGCCGCCGGGCGTCCCGGAAAAATGCGCGCCCTAAACAAGGCTTCGTCGGCATAGATATTGCCGATACCGGCCACATGGCGCTGGTCTAAAAGAAACGATTTGATGGGCTGTTTCCTGCCCTTGACGGCTGCTTCCAGATAGGCGGGCGAAAAATCCGGTGAAAGGGGCTCCGGTCCCAAAGACGCAAGTCCCCTGATGACCGCATCCTGTTCGTCCGCTCTGAGGCCGTAAAGCCTGCCAAACGTGCGGATATCAGCAAAGACCAAAAGGCCCCCATCCGACAGGGAAAAAATAACCCTCGCATAGGGGTCGTCCGTCCTGCCCGACGGCTCGTAAACGAGGCTGCCCGTCATGCGCAGATGAAAAAACACGCGGCTGCCGCTCTTAAAATGCATGCAGAGGTATTTGCCGCGGCGCGAAAAACTCTCGATGACCTGATTCGTCACGAGCCTGACAAAATCTGCAGGCTCCGGACGCTCGATCTGCTGCGGCCGCAGGATGCTGACATCCTCGATGAGACGTCCGCGCAGGGCAGTATCGAGATAACGGCGGATGACTTCGACCTCTGGCAGTTCCGGCATAACGGCTCCCTCTTCCCAACAAACTTCCCAACAAACAAAATCATAAAAAAGTCATATAAAACGGTTACTTGGCCTCAGCCCAGTTCCTGCCCCAGTGAATGTCGATGACGAGCGGTACGGAAAGTTCGACGACGTGTTCCATCGATTCTTTGAGGATGGACTGGACCGTCTCGAGTTCTTCCTCCCTGACTTCGAGCACGAGTTCATCATGGACCTGTAAGAGGATGCGGCTCTTGACGCCGGCTGCCTGCAGCTTATGATAAGCCGCAATCATCGCGAGTTTGATGACATCGGCCGCCGTGCCCTGAATCGGCGTGTTCATGGCCATGCGCTCGGCGAGCATGCGCTGATTGAAATTGCGGCTCTTGATGGCCGGCAGCTCGCGGCGGCGTCCGAACATCGTCGTGACATAACCCGTCTCATGGGCCTCGGCGACGACCTTGTCCATAAAGTCCCTCACGCCCGGATAACGCTCAAAGTAGCGGCTGATGTATTCGCCCGCTTCTTTGCGCGATATGTGCAGATTGCGCGCGAGGCCGTAGTCGCTGATACCGTAGACAATGCCGAAATTGACGGCCTTGGCATGGCGGCGCAGCTCCGGCGTAACCTCATCAAGAGGAAGGCCAAAGACCTCCGCAGCCGTGCGCGCGTGAATATCCTGATTGCGCCTGAACGCATCGATGAAGCTCTCATCGCCCGACATATGCGCGAGCAGGCGGAGCTCAATCTGCGAATAATCGGCCGAGAGCAGATAATCGTAGCCCTCCCCCGGCTCAAAGAGAGCTCTTATCATGCGGCCTTCTTCCGTGCGCACGGGGATGTTCTGCAGGTTCGGGTCCGAGCTTGAAAGTCTGCCCGTCGCCGTGACCGTCTGGTTAAAGCTCGTGTGCACGCGGCCCGTGTCCTCGCGAATCAGCGCGGAAATGCCGTCAAGATACGTCGATTTGAGCTTGCTCCAGAGGCGGAAGGCAAGAATCTGTTCAATAATTGGATGCTCATCACGCAGACTCTCGAGGACTTCGGCATTCGTCGAGTACCCCGTCTTCGTCTTCTTGCGCGCCGGCAGGCCAAGTTCCTCAAAGAGGACCGTGCCGAGCTGTTTGGGCGAATTGATGTTGAAGGTATGGCCGGCCAGCGTGTAGATATCCTGCTCGATGCCCGTGAGCCTGTCGCCGACTTCCTGTGTCTTCTCGGCAAGATGGGCGCGGTTGACGTAAACGCCGTTCTGTTCCATCGCGGCGAGGACCTCGACAAGAGGCAGCTCGATGGTCTCGAGCAGATGCATGAGCTTTTCCTCCTCGAGTCTTGCACCGAGCAAGGGGTAAAGGCGGCAGAGCGTCACGGCCTCCCATACGGCCTGGCTGTGCGAATCGACAAATTCTTCCGGCGCGGCTTCCTGCAGATACTTCTGCGAGAGCTCCGAAAGATTGTACTTCGAGCGCTCCGGTTCCAGCAGATACGCGGAAAGCTCGATGTCTTCAAAATCCTTATAGGCACGGATGCCCGCCTGATCGTAGCGCTTGAGGCCAAAGACGATGATGCGTTTGTCGGATTCCATGACAGAGAGCAGAGCTTCAAAGGCCTCGCTGCCCTTCCGGACAAAGCCGGCTTTGCTTTCTTTATCGTAAGGACCGGCCACAACGGCCATGCCCTCCAGCGAGGCAAACGGCGCCGCTCCTTTGAAAATACCTGAAACTGCCAGATAAACGGATTTTTCCGCTGCCTTCCGGACATCCTCCGCGCTCCATTCCTCATAGCTGAGGTCAGCGGCTTCGACACTGCTGAGGTCCAGCGTGATTTCCGCCGGTCCAAGAAGGTTCTGGAGATTCTTCCATGCCGTGCGCAGTTCGTGCGCGTCGCAGAAAGACTGCATCTTTTCCATATCTGGCTTAAGTACATAATCGGCCTCGGCAAATGTCAGGTCCGGCACGTGCAGTTCAATTGTCGCGAGCTCCTTTGACAGGCGTGCCTGCTCGGCATACGCCGTCAAACGCTCCTTGAGCTTTTTGCCCGAAATATCATCAATATGCGCGAGAACATTTTCGAGAGAGCCATACTCGAGCAGGAGTTTGGCGGCCGTCTTCGGGCCGACCCCCGGAATGCCCGGGATATTATCGGACGCATCGCCCATAAGGCCCTTGAGGTCAATGAGCTTGATGGGCTCAAAGCCGTATTCTTCCTTGAACACATCCGTATCGTAGGCCTTAATATTGGAAGTACCGCGTTTCGTAAAGAACACGCGCAGGTTCGGCCGCACGAGCTGCAGCGCATCGCGGTCGCCTGTGACGACGAGAACATCATAGTCCTTTGCTGCCGCCTGCGTGGCGAGCGTGCCGATGATGTCATCTGCTTCGTAATTGTCTTTTTCAAGGAAGGGCATGCCCATGCAGTCCGCGAATTCACGCAGCAGCGGCAGCTGCGCGAGGAGCTCTTCCGGTGTCTTGTCGCGCGTGCCCTTGTAGGCCGCATAGCGCTCCGTGCGGAACGTATGGCGGCTTTTATCGAAAGCCAGAGCCATGAGGTCGGGCTTCTGCTCCGTCATGAGCTTCGTCAGCATATTCGAGAAGCCAAAGATGGCGCCGGTTGGCTGCCCGTGCGAGTCATTGAAATCGGGCAGTGCGTAAAAGGCGCGGTAAATCAGGCTGCTGCCATCGAGGACAATGAATCGTTTTTTCTGCTTTTTTTCACCGGCCGCTTGTTCCTGCTTCACATGGAATCCCCCTTTTGCATCTTCTCATTTGAAAAATTGACCGGAACCAGCCTCAAAGCCAGTTCCGGTACATAAAGGCATATTGCCGCTTATTTTGCTTTTGCTTCTGCAGCAGCGGCCTTGACGGTCTTTTCAGCCGTCTTGGCTGCCGTCTCGGCTTTCTCTGCTTTTGTTTCAGCAGTCTTTACATCTTTTGCTGCCTCAGCCGTCGTCTCGGCTTTTGCAGCTTCAGCTGCCTTCGCTTTGTTCTTCAGCGAGAAATTGCCGCTCTTGTCGAGGCCGCCCTCGAGATGATAGAGCGTATCAACATCCTTGGCATCGCAGTAAAGCGTGTCTTTCTTCTGATAGCCTGCAGCTTCGCCGTACGTGCTGATGAGTTTCTTCTCTTCCGGCTTCCAGCCGAGCGACACCTTGTCTGCCTCAGCGAGTTCAACAGCCGGCAGATACGTCATGCCGTTCTGGATGACGGCTTTGCCCTTGAGCTTCTGGCCGTTGACGTAAAGCGGATAAACCTTGGCGACATACGTCGGATTGCCGTCGGAAGCGGCGATTTTCTGCTCGACATCGGCATCGTTTACGAAATCGGCCACGCCGTAGCCAGCGAGCCATTTGTCGACATCAGCGGCCGTGACATTCTGCCAGCCGTAGCCGTCCGGATAGATGTAATAGGCAATCTGGTCATCCGGAGTCTTCTCGACAACGATGCGGTTGTACGTGATCTCGACCGGCGTGCCGACCTCGACCATGTCGTAGATTTTCTCGACATCTTCTTCATGCATGCGGATGCAGCCGTTCGAGACATAGTGGCCGACGGAATCCGGATGGTTCGTGCCATGGATGCCGTAGTTGCCGCCAATGCCGATCCAGCGATAGCCGAGCGGGTTCGACGGGCCGGACGGAATCGAAGCCGAAGCATCGCCCGGGTCCGTCCAGGTCGGGTTGACTTCTTTGTCAATGACCTTGTAATAGCCGGTCGGCGTCGGCGTCGTCGTCTTGCCCGGTCCGATTGGATAGAGCGCAACTTTCTGATTGCCGCGGATGGCAGCGAGCGAACGGGCGGCGAGGTTGATGACGAGTTTATCTGCAAGTTCAACTTTTGCCGGTGCTTCCGTCTTTGCAGCCGTCGTGGCGGCCGGAGCAGCGGCCGTCGTCGCAGTCTTCGCAGCCGTCGTCGTCACGAGCGGCTGACCCGGCTGATTGACGAGCGAAACGACTTCATCCGTCGACTCGGCAGCAAAGACCGTACCAGCAGCACCCGTCATGAGTGCGGCGCTGAGCATGCCAGCGCAAACTTTTTTCCACATAGACATAGTTAAAATCTCTTTTCTTTTGAATTTGTGCCCTACATCCGGCACACTTCTACATACTACCATTTTCACGAGTTTTTTGCAATGAAGGAGTCACATTTCCATTAAAAATTTACAAAAGAAAGATGACAGGATAGTCCTTGACTAATTGTCTGGCATTATTTAAAATTCATAATATAGGTTTTTTTATTTGGAGGGATTGCTATGGATACGTGTGAAGCCCTGCTGCAGCTGGAAAAAGAACTCGTCTTTCCGTCGTTCACGAGCCGCGATGCCCTGAAGCTCGGCCTGCTCTTCGTGCAGATGGCCGAAAAAGAAGGCAAAGGCCCCATCGGCATCAAGATTGAAAAGAACCGCCACGTGCTCTTTTCGCATCTCATGGACGGCACGATGCCGGAAAACGGTCACTGGTACGACCGGAAAAAACGCGTTGTTGACCGCTTTTTTCATTCATCCAAATACGTAGGTGAGATGTTTAAAGCCGACGGCACGACATTTGAAGAAGCGAGCCTGCTCGACCCGGAACAGTTTCAGGCGGTTGGCGGCTCCTTCCCCCTGACGATTGAAGGAGCCGGCGTCGTGGGTTCCATTACCGTCTGCGGCCTTACGAGTGATGAAGACCACGACCTCTGCGTCCGCGGCATCCGCGCTTATCTGCAGCAGCAGAAAGACTGATGTATCATTTACATCAAAAAATAAAAAGTCTCTCCAACAGCCCGCATGAAGACGGGATGCTGGAGAGACTTTTATTTTACAATATCAGTCTTGTGCTTTTTTCTGGCGATTGGCCATGGCTTTGTCGTAGATGGCCTGCAGTTCTTCCTTCGTGAACTGGTATTTCTCGTTGCAGAAATGGCAGCAGACTTCGGCGTGGCCGTCGGCAATCAGGCTCTCAAGGTCCTTCTGGCCGAGGCTTAAGAGAACTTCGCTGATGCGTTCTTTTGAGCACGGGCAGCGGAAGGCGAGGTCCGTCGTCGTCAGATAGTCGACATCGAAGCCCTGCAGGACTTCGGCGATGATGCCCTTCGCGTCGAGGCCCTGCTCGACCATATGCGAGACAGAGTTGACCTTTTTGAGGTTTGCTTCGAGCCTGTCGATGACTTCGCCCGTCGCATCCGGCAGCGGCTGGATGATGAAGCCGCCCGCTGCCAGGCAGCTGAGGTCCGTATTGATGAGCACGCCGAGACCGACGCTCGACGGCGTCTGCTCCGAGACGAACAGATACTTCGTCAAATCGTCGGCAATCTCGCCGTCCGTGATAGCCACGCTGCCCGTGATGGGATTTTTGAGCCCTGTGAAGCGCGTGACCGTGACCATGCCGTTCGTGCCGACACCGTCGCCGACATCGATTTTGCCCTTGCTGTTTAAGGGCAGGTCGACGTGCGGATTGCCGACAGCACCGCGCACAAAGCCCTCAGGCGTCGCGTCGGCCGTGACTTTGCCGAGGGGGCCGTGGCCGTCAAACGTGATGGTCAGGGCTTCCCGATTCTTGAGATTGGCCGCGAGCAGCAGTGCCCCCGTCATCGTGCGGCCGAGGGCCGCCGCAGCGACGGGATAGCAGTCATGGCGGCGGATGGCCTCATTGACGAGGTTCGTCGTGACAGCCGCATAAACGCGCACGCCGTCCGCCACCGCTTTTACGAGATGATCTTTCATAGATTCCTTCCTATATAAAACAGCTTCTTTTAAAATTTAAACATCGAGTTCCATCAGCACGTCCTTCGTATCGATATCGAAGATGCGGATTTTGCCGTTCTCAAGCGTCGCGACCGTATTGCGGCCGTCGGCGCGCTTCGAAAGGGCCGCGGAGCCCGGGTTGAGGAAAATCGTATTGCCGCGCTTCTCGAGTACGGTCTGATGGATGTGGCCGCTGATAAAGAGGTCGGCCTTGAGGTGCTTGGCCATGGCGTCTTTTTCCGCGTCCGTCATGACGGCGTCGCCGTGCGTGACGATGATGCGTTTGCCTTCCCAGACGACATAGGCGTACGGCGCCTCAATCGGCAGCTCGAGGCAGCTCGCATCGACAGAGGAATCGCAGTTGCCCTTGGCGATGACGACAGGAATCTCGCACGCATTGATGCGCTGGACGAGTCCCGCCGGATTGTAGTCCGCTTTCATCGGGTTGCGCGGACCGTGGTAGAGCACATCGCCCGCATGCAGGATGAGGTCTGCGCCCTTGAAAAAACGTTCACAGGCATGCGCCCAGGCCATTTCATGGCCGTGCGTATCGCTGATGATGCCGATTTTCATAAAAATTCCTTCTTTCTGCTGTTCTTTACGAAAAAACAGCGCCTCAGCCGAGTTTCTTCAGGAGATTGGCCATTTCCATAGCCGACATCGCGCCGTCCGCGCCCTTGTTGCCGGCCTTCGTGCCTGCGCGCTCGATGGCCTGCTCGAT
>NZ_JBJEXT010000024.1:0-2572 GCF_051886055.1 Mitsuokella apri
GTCAATGGCGACAGTGACTTTGAGGCTGATATTACGGGCTCCAATGCTTTGACGGGCAATACGGAAGGCCGTGTAACGAACGATGTCGGTACGAATGTCTACAACACGACGGTAACGCTTGATGCAAACAATCCGAACTATCGCTTCGCTGATGGTGAAACGAGCAAAGTCTTCGAGAAGACAGCCAGCGTTACGCCGGCAGAGCTCACGCTTCATACGGATGATGTCGAAACGACGTATGGCACGGTCAAGACGACCTCTTCGACGGTTGATGGCCTTGTTAATGGCGATCTGCCAACAGGCTTCCTCTTTGACTATGGCGATTACGGCGGAGCATATCTCAATAACAATACGAAGACGAACAACGTCGGTACGTATGCATTCGGTACGAAACTTTCGGGTGCAGATTTTCTCAAGAACTACACGATTTCGGGTGGCGACGCGGAAGCCCTGATTATGCCGAAAGATGTTAAATTCTCTGTGGAAGGTTCCGGCAATACGCTGTCTGACGTTACCTATACGGTTGCGCCAGATATTGACAGCCAGCTTGTCTATGGTGAGCATGTTGATGCGACGTATACGAATGGCAGCAGTCTTGGCGACAACAAGTATGACGTAGTGGCCAACATCAACGGTACGCCAATTATCTCTGGCGATGTTGCAGGCAACTACCGCTATACTTATGATGGCAGTATCGTTGTTACGCCGATTCCTGAACCGACAAACCCAGATGTTCCGACGAAGCCGGATATCGACCACAACAACCCGACGAACCTCAATGGTTCCGGTTCGTGGACAAATAATCTCGGCAGCCGCGGCATTCCGGGCGTCGACCGTGTCGCAGGTCTCGTCAGTGCTGAGCTTCCGTTCTTCAAAGTCGAAAACGGCAAGGTCTCGAACTATGGCACGTACGACGTTGCGGCAGATCCGGACAAGGTACGCCTTGAGCCGACGGGCAAATGCCTGCCGGAGCCGAATCAGCCGAAGACGCAGTACCGTGAATATACGAAGACTCTCGTGACGGCCGATGGAGAAGGCATGTTCCGCATGACGTACAATGGTTCCACGTTCAATATTGCGCCGGTTGACGAAGCTGCTATGGCTCTTGTCCGCCTTGGCGATGCAAAGAACAATGTGGAACTCTCGGCACAGGCTCTCCACGCTGGTTTCAACGAGATGGGCCTTGTTCTTGAGGACCTTGACGGTGTTTATGTTCACTTCGATATGTAAATAACGAAAAATATTTCTAGAGGAAAAATAGTTTTCTTTAGAAGAATATGAGTAATTGACCTGTCAAAATAACTATGATAAACTATAGGTAGTAAGGATAAACCAGACGAAACTGATACAACTAAATGATGCAAAACATGCTTCGTGGATGCGTGACATTTACGACAGTGGGAAATCTGCTTAAGTTCGCAATAATGAGATGGCAGCCTGTTTTTACAGGAGAGTACAAGGCAAGTTTGGAGACAAAGTACTCAAATGTTAATCTTATTTGAAGCGAAAGAGGCGGCCAATTATGAAAACCTTGCGGCAGATGATGACCTTGCTGGTCATGGCATGTATCGTTTTTGCATCAAGCACGGCTTTTGCGGCCAGCCTTCAGGACGAAATCCTGGATAGCGTCAATATGGAACGTGCGGCAGCCGGAATTCAGCCGTTAACCAAGATTGTTTATCTTGATCAGGCGGCTGGAACGCGGGCGCAGGAAGCAAGCATCCTGTTTGCTCATCAGCGCCCGGACGGCAGCCCTGTGAAGTCAGTTTTGAATGGTGCATCCTGCTCCTGGTTCGGTGAAAACCTTGCCATCAGCAGAGTAGTGGATGCAAAAAAGATCGTTCGCGCTTGGATGGGTTCCCCGACGCATCGCGCTAATCTCCTCAACCATCATTTCACCAAGATGGGTGTATCTTGTGTGAGAGGCAGTGATGGTCACTACTATTGGGCTATGGAACTGATTGGTGACTGAGCCCTTACTGCTCGCGTGTAAGACCGGACTGGATATATCTTGGCAGGCTGTATGATTTCATGCAGCCTGCTTTTTATTTAAAGGAAGATTGTTTTTCAATCTTGGTAAAGCGGGTGAGAGCATGAGCAGAATCTTATTTGGAAAAGGGCTTTGCCTGGCGGCCGTTTTCGCTGCCGTAATGTTCCTTCTCTCAGATGCTCACGTTGTCTTTGCTCGCGCATATGAGCCGCAGGCAGCGACGACAGAGCTGAAATCTGGAGACGGTGCAGCGATCGTGCGCGATTTGGAGCGCCGCGGTACACCACGTGGCAATTACAAGATCTCCGAAGCGGATGATGACGTTGTCATCGACGCTGAGGCCTATACGGAGGGCCCGTCTTAAGGCTCATTTTAGGCTGAATGGCTGACGCAAAAGATCATATTGGGAGATACCTCATCATGTGTCTAAGTGGTGAGGTATCTTTTTTATATTTTTTATGGAAAAACTGTTGACAAAAGGCATAAAGTCCTGTAATATAATACAAGTCGCCGCAAGACACCGGCCAATATGAAAAAGATGAGAACGAAGCTCCTTGATCGGAAGCCGCTCGTCGCTGTCAT
>NZ_JBJEXT010000025.1:0-50784 GCF_051886055.1 Mitsuokella apri
GGAAGTTGCCGGTTAATCAATTTAAAAGGCTCCGCTGCGGCGGAGCTTTTTTCGTGCAAGAATACCCTAGAATATGGTATAATGGATTCGTTATTGTGATATCAAGAAGAACAGAGAATAGGAAACAGATAGAGGAAATAGGTATGAACAACGTCTACGCACTTGTGGAACATTTTTATGAGAATCATGTGGATGCAGAAAAGATTTTGGCGCAGGAGATTATCGAAAAGTATCTGCGCAAAAAGGCATGGCATGGTGCGGATGACGCAGAACTGCGCAGGATCTGGCAGGCCGTATCGATGCTCATCACGTATGTGGAACAGATGAATTTGTATTCGTTTGCTTCGCTGACTATTTACGATTATCAGGAGATTCTCTACCGTTTGGCACAGGATAATCAGGATTTTTCCCTGCAGGAAGACTGCGTCAATGCTTTTTTTGACATCGTCGAGGATTTTTACCGCTCTTATCAGAAGAAATACGGCAGCGAGGAAGACCTTTCTTATATCCGCGATGCCAGGGAGTCCCTTTACGACAACGGGCACTTTGTCATGCCGCCGCGCCGTTCGCAGGATGAATTCTACACATCCCTCAATCATCAGGAAGAAGTCACGGAGGAGGATGTCGATCATCTCAATGACCTGCTCGACAATCTCCTGACGCGCATCGGCCGCTATTTTCACCAGAAGGATTTCGAACGCGATATGGACCGCGCTCTGCTGCTTTATTCGGGACCGGAATGCACGACGCTGCCGCAGAAAGAATCCCAGTCTGATGAAAAGGATACGTTTTGGCTGAGTTTCTGGGATTATTTTCTCTTTGATTATCATATGATTGAGACGGATGAAGTTCCGCTGCGTTATTTTTTCAAGCATGAGCAGGAAAATCTGACCATCATGGAACAGGATATCATACGAGATCTCCTGAAGGCGAAGTTTACGGTTTTTTATGTCGTGGGCATTGGCAACGGCTTTGCCACGTGCCGCAATCTCTTTACGGATGAGCTCATCGATTTGCCGGATCAGGATTTTATGTTCCCCGATATCGAACATTTGATTTTCTTCGGGCATCTGCATGCCCGCGGGGTCATGATGCTCAATTATGTGACGTCACTGCCGGCCAGCGGCAGGCTGCGGCGCCGCATGCGGGATATCATCCTGCGCCAGTTCGAAATTTTCCGCTGCCAGAAGCCGGATGCGGTTCTCGATGATTTTTTCCAGCGCGATGCGGTGGTCGTGCGCCATACCCTGCACATCATGGCGACATTTGCCCAGCTCAATGTTGTGCCGCTGCGCAAGATGCCAAAACCTTTGCCGGCCAATCCGGCCATTCGGCAGAGCTTTGAAGAAGAAGAAAATATCCTGCGGGAAGTTGCCTACCGGATGGGCTACAGTCTTTTTTCGGGCAGTCTCATGTGCAAGCTGTTCGAGGACTATATGTCCGTAGCGGACCCTGCTTCGTACCCTGAGGAGATGCCGGCCATTGTCACGGCCTGCCTGTTAAGCTACGGCAAGATCAATGACTTGGGCTTTGAGCGGGTTCCTGCTCTTTACAGCATGTTCGGTGCCACGAAAGAGGACGTCTATCGCCATATGGAAATCCTGCGCCAGCGGCTGCACTGCACGAAATTCGACCCGCGCTATCTGACGGAAGAGGCCTTTGTCACGAGCCTCTATGTCAATTAAATCAGGAAATAAAGATTGACAGGTTTCGGGGGCGTCTGTTATACTGATGCCATAAACGAATAGCGAAGGGGAGTAACCTCGCGGCTGTTGTCAACAAGCATGCTGCCTTGGCAGCTGGTGACAGCGTTACGGCTATAATGAAGTAATAGGTGAGACTTTCGCATGATACCCATTTGGGCTACCATGCGAAAGTCTCTTTTTGTTTCTATAGAATCTATAGAATGTATTTCATAAAGAGAGAGGAAGCGAAACAATGGAAATTTTATCGATGCAGTTTTTGATGGCTCTGGGGACCATCGTGCTTATGGATTTGCTGCTCGGCGGCGACAATGCCGTCGTCATCGCGATGGCGGCCAACAAGCTGCCGGAGAGCCTGCGCAAAAAGGCGATTCTGATTGGTACGGCGGGGGCCGTCATCATCCGTTTGCTCATGACGTTTGCCGCTGTGTGGCTTTTGACCATTCCGTATCTGCAGGCCATTGGCGGCCTCATCCTGCTGCCGATTGCCGTGAAGCTCCTTTTGCCAGCGGGGCAGGAGGAAGAAGTACAGGCTTCGGACAGCCTGATGGGAGCGGTAAAGACCATCATCATCGCGGATGCGGCGATGGGCGTCGACAATGTGCTGGCCATTGCCGGTGCTTCGCACGGCAGTTTTCTGCTCGTGGTCCTGGGCTTTCTCATCAGCATCCCGATTATTGTCGGCGGCAGCACGCTGATTGGCAGAATCATGGACCGTTTCCCTGTCGTGCTTTACGCCGGTGCGGGACTTCTCGGCTGGACGGCCGGCTCGATGATCGTGCATGACAAGATTATCGGCGCGATGCTGACGGCGGCAGCGGGGGATGGAGCGGCTCTTATCGTGCAGGGCGTTCTGGCCATCGGCGTCATTTTTGCCGGCATGGTGCTCGGCCGCAGGGCAAAGCGCCAGTCGTCGGAAGTTTGAAGAAAAGCAGGAAAGAAGCCTCATAACATGATATAATGAAGGGAACTATGAAAAATCACGACTTATGAGGGGGTACTTTCATGAAGAAAATCTTTACACTGGTCCTGACGGCCCTGATGGTGCTGTCTTTTGCGGCGGTCACGCAGGCAGCAGGTCTCAATGAACTGACGGAGACCAAGGTACAGCTTGAGGACAATCTCGACGCCGATGGCTTTGCGGCCGCGTATAACAAGGTCAGTGCCTATCCGATTCAGGGCGATTTGACGAAACGGGTGCAGGGCAATTACATCTCGTATTTTGCCGGTATCGACGACAGCACGGTCATGATCCTCAATGCCAATCAGCTCGGCAGGCTCTCGAACATCGTCATCGCGCATCACGGCGCGATTGATTCGGCCGAACAGGAAAAGCTGCGCATTGTCTTTAACTGCACGCTGACGGCCCTCGGGCTCAAGGCGAACGAGAATAATCTGTTCTTTGCGAATCAGGCCTTCGACCGCCTGAGCCTGACGAATGACACGCTGCTCGCCGCCCGCCTGCCGCGCGAGGAAACGAACCGTACCTGGACGTTTTTAAAGGCAGTCAATCCGGAAAAACAGGTCACGACCATTCTCATCGAAGCCGTCGTGGATGCCAATAAATGACGTGCATGATGGAAAAACAGGAACCCTGTAAAATGGACTGGCAGCATTTTTCCCTGCAGGATTTTCTGGAACTGCGCTGGCGCCTGCTGCATGACTATGATGCCGTACTGCCGGGCGGCGAGTACTTTGGGCAGGTGCGCTGCGGCGATGTCTGCTATGATATCCAGATTGAATGGCTCGATGCCGATATCTGGGGCACAGAGACAGGAACTGATGAGAATCATGAGGCCCAGCGTGAGCTCTTTGTCACGATGAGCCCGTTTTTTCCGCACGCAAAAAAGGATTCGTCCCCGCCATATGATGAACTCGTGCCGGGCATGCCCTATGATACGCAGAAAGGCGGCAGTCTTGTCTGCGCGCGCAGGGATTTCCTGCAGATGGCGTATGAAGACTTCCAGCTGTGGGCAGAGCAGGGCATAGCGGCAAAAATTGCGGCCTTTCCGCGTCTGCAGCAG
This sequence comes from Mitsuokella apri, assembly GCF_051886055.1. Classification (NCBI taxonomy): domain Bacteria; kingdom Bacillati; phylum Bacillota; class Negativicutes; order Selenomonadales; family Selenomonadaceae; genus Mitsuokella; species Mitsuokella apri. The sequence goes on from NZ_JBJEXT010000025.1 coordinate 3,728, forward strand.
GAAGCCTGCAGGCTGACGGGCTTTTGGGACAAGCATGACGCAATTCTCTGCCGCCTGCGTCAGCAGGAAAAGGAAGGGCAGAACGGCAGCACGGATAACGAAACATGAGGGAACATAAGATGAAGGAATGTGGGCTGAGGGTAAGGCATTTTTTCTTTGGGCAGGCACGGCGCCGCTTTGCCGAGGGGCTTTTTGTCTGGCTCTGTCTGACCAATACGACACAGCTTGTACAGCTCTATATATATGAAGGAAAATCGCTTCCCACTGCCGAAATGATGCTGCTGCTCGGGGAAGGTGCCCTGCGGGTGGCGGGCCTCTCGTTCCTGCTGGCACTTATCTGTTCGTTTCTGCCGCGCGTGCTGCGCTTTCTTATCGCTGCTCTAAGCGGACTGCTCCTGCTCGTGGATATTTTTTTCCTGCTTCACTATCACAGCGTGCTCGATGCCGGCCTGCTGCAGGTTATTCTGGCAACAAATCCGTCAGAAGCCGTCGAATACCTCGTGACACAGGGCCGGGATATCCTGCCGCTGCTGCTTTTGGCAGTATTGGGCCTGTTTTTGCTGCTGCTCGGGCGCTCTTGGATGCTGCGGCAGGACGGAAGGCCGCGTTTTTTGAGTCTCTTTGTCAGAGAAAGCAGGCAAAATAAAGTTTGGCAGGAAAAATCTCCCTTTTTCAGCAGTTCCGGACGCAGGCGCTGCGCGGCCGTGCTGACTTTTCTGTTTGCCGCTTCCTGCTGCCACGCCTGGGCCAATCCGGAGGAACACCTCGAAAAGATGCCGGCCAATCTTTCCGTGGGCCGTCTCGCCATGAATCTTGAGCAGTCGTATGAGGAAACGCGCTCGACTGCCTATGTTGATTACGCCCTCGCGAATCAGCCTGTGGAAATTCTTGCCGACCGTCATGACATTCCGAAGGTCGTCTTGATTCTCGGGGAGTCGACGAGCCGCCATCATCTGCAGCTTTACGGCTACGACCTGCCGACAACGCCGAATCTCATAAGGCGGCAGCAGGCAGGGGAGCTCACGGTATTTTCGGATGTGACGAGCCCGCACGCGGGGACCATGGCCGTCATGCGGACGCTGTTCAGCTTTTACGACAACGAAGCAGCGGGCATGTGGTACGACTACGGCAATGTCTTTGACATCCTGCGTGCGGCCCATGTGCATACGGCCTGGCTCTCGAATCAGGAGTCCTCGGGCTTTTACGGCAGCATCGGCCGGACGCTGGCCTCGCGCTGTGACGAACAGGCCTTTACAAGTTATCTTGCCCATACGATTGATTTGTCCGAGCGCTATGACGAAGAAGTGCTGCCGCTTCTCGATGACGCTCTTTCAGGCGACGGGCGCAGCGATGACGCACAGTCGGATTTCTTTGTCGTGCATCTGATGGGCGCGCATGAGGACTTCAAAAGGCGGTATCCTGCCGAATTTGCCAGGTTCACAGCGGCGGATGAAACGGGCGGTGTGAAAGATGACGCCGCTTCGCGGACCATTCGCGCCGAGTATGACAATGCCGTGCTGTACGATGATTACATCGTCAATGAAATCATCAGGCGCTTTGAAGAGCAGGACGCCGTAGTTATCTTTTTATCGGACCATGGCGAGGAAGTCAACGATGTGCGCGAAATTGTCGGTCATGGTGATGAGAGCAGCGCCTGGCAGCGTGACATTCCCATGGTCATCTGGACCTCGGCGAAATTCCGCGCGCGCCATCCGGAGGATGCGGCCCGCATTGAACGGTCAAAAGACCGCCAATGGCAGAGTGATGAAATGATCCACACGCTGCTGGACCTCATGAAGATTACCGTACCGCAGTATGAAAAAGAAAAGAGCCTGTTGCTCTGAGACAAAAAGAAGACCTGCCGCACCTGGAAAACGGTGCGGCAGGTCCTTCTTTTATGATGAAATGGATGCTGTTATTCTGTCTGGGCCTTGGCTGCTTTCTTGGCCGGCAGCAGGAACGTGGCTCCGGCGCACAGGGCAGCGATGAGAACGAGCAGGGCCATGACGGAAGCAACGCCGAACGTGTCGGCGAAATGGCCGAGCACAGGGACGACAATGCCGCCCACGCTCATGGAGATGCCGAGCGTGACGCCCGAAGCAAAGCCGATATTCTTGGCGAGGTATTCCTGACCGAGAACGACGAAGGAGGAATACGGTGCCAGCATCGCAAAGCTCAGCGGGATGAGCATGACATAGACCGCATAGATGCTGCCGGAAAAAGCGACGACGGCGAGCAGCGGCACGAGCAGGAGATTGCCGAGGCAAAGCGTCCGGCGGTACCCGTGACGGTCGGCGAAACGTCCGCCGACAAGCGTGGCGAGCACGCCCATGATGCTGACGATCGAAAGTGTCAGAGAGCCCGTGGCTTCGCTCGTGCCCAGTGCGTGGATACAGAAGAGCGGCAGGAAACTCGAGATACCTGTGAAGACGGTCGCACGGAACAGGATGACGACGAACAGGCGGAAAAAGGCATGCCAGTCATTTTCCGCAGCGACGGCCGTCGGTTTGTCTTCTTTGACGGCCTCAGCTGCTGCCGCTTTGGCGGCTTCCGCCTTGCTCTTGGCAATAGCGCGGCGCAGATGCGGCGCCGCAAGCAGCAGCGCCAGACTCATGATAACGGCATTGATGCCGTAGAACGCGAGGCCGTGCATGCCAAAAGTTGTGACGAGGAAGACGGCGAGCAGAGGACCAAAGCCGAAGCCGCCGTTGCCGCCGACGCTGAAAATACTCATGCCCTCGCCGCGATTGCCCTGTGAGACGCCGTTGACGCAGCGGGCGGCTTCGGGGTGGAAAATCGCAGCCGCGATGCCCATGACGGTGACTGAGGCAAAAATCAGCCAATAATTCGTGACAAAACCCGTGAGTGCGAGGGAGGTGCCAGCAAAAAAGACGCCAAGGGCCATGAACCACTGCCGCGAGCCTCTGTCCGCGAGCCAGCCAAAAAGCGGCTGGATGATGGAGCTTAAAAACGAAGAAGCAAACATCAGACCGGCGACGGCCGTATAATCCATGCCGTAATAGCTGACAAAGAACGGCAGCAGTGCCGGCAGGGAGCCCGTGTTAATATCATTGCTCAAGTGCCCTGCGGCAAGTAAATAAAGGTATTTCTTATTCAATGTATCGTATCCTTTCTTTTCCCTCTTTTTTCCGCTGCCGTGTGTCCAATCTGCCCGTTCTGCTCCGTCAGGAGGTTACCTCTGGAAGTATGCGTTTGCCTGCTTATAGTTGAAATCGCACTGCAGGATCGAGTCACATTTTCCCTGCTTCAAGTCAGCGGCCATCTTGATGACGCTGCGGTAAACGACGCGGGCCGGACCGGAACCGACGCTGAGGCGGCGCACGCCGGCCTTTTTGAGACCGTCGAAGTCATGGTACTTGCCGTTCAGTAGGATATTGACCGGTGCAGGGATGTTTTCGACGACTGTTTTGACGGCAGCAAGGTCAAGGGGCCCCGCGACAAATATGCAGTCAGCACCGGCTTCTGCGTACTGGCGGCCGCGCTGCTTCTCGGTAATGGTATCCATGATCATTTCGCTCCTTTGTATTATACATCATAAGGATTATTTCTGCTTTTGATTATACGTGGTATAATGTAAGAATAACAGTTCATTTTTAGCAACCTGCTGTAAGAAAAACTTACATAAAACCCGCGCAGGGCTCTTTTTCCTGCAGAGAGGAAAGACATATGACCATCACACAATTGCAGTATTTTTGTGCGGCCTGTCGTTACGGCAGCATTACGAAGGCCGCGGAGGCTTTGTTCGTCTCGCATCCGGCCGTTTCCGTGGCGATCAAGTCACTGGAAAAAGAATTTGGCATTGATTTGTATACGCATACGGGCAACCGCGTCATCCTGACGGAAGAGGGCAGGGCGTTTTACCGGCATGCCCTTGACATTTTGCAGCGCTGTGATGCGATGTATGCGGATTTTGCCGGACGGCCGGAAGACAGTTACCGCGTGCAGATGGGTATTCCGCCCATCCGTTCTGTCTCGCTTTTCCCAAAGCTCCTGCAGAACCTGCAAAAGAAGCATCCGGTGCCTGTCGTGCTGCACGAATACAGTTCGGGCCGCTGCCTGCAAAAACTCGGCAATGGCGAGCTCGACTGCTGTTTGGTGAATTTCCGTGACGCGGATCTGTCGCGCTTTCATCATCAGGTCCTGCTGCAGGACCGCTTTGTCTTCGGCATTGCCAGGGAGCATCCGCTGGCTCAAAGGGATTTTGTCACACCGAAAGACCTTAAAGATATCCCGCTGCTGCTGCAAAACGACGATTCAGTTCAGAATCAGCCGCTGCTGCAGGCTTTCTATAAGGCTAATGTCACGCCGAACATCCTGCTGTACTCCAGTCAGGTCCTGACGGTCCTGAATTTCCTGCGTGCCGGCTGCGGCGGTGCATTCCTCTATGAAACGGCGGTCCCAAAAGATGAATTCGCCATATTGCCTTTTCATCCTGAAATCCGGGCGAAATTCGTCCTCGTCTGGCCGAAAGGCGGCTATCTGAACCGGAATGTACAGTTCGTGCTGAAATTCATCCAGAATTATTTTTAGTAAAGCTGCTTTGAATTGCTTAGAATATGGAAATAAAAAGAAGAAGTTCCGGAACCATGCGGCTCCGGAGCTTCTTCTTTTTATTTAGGTATTTGATTTTTGGGAAAGCGAATTTAAATGGGGGCTATCAGGCAAACGGGTTCTCGCTCGGATAGAGCATGCCTTTTGGCTGATTGAAGGAGACATCGCCGACACCGAGGTACTTCAGGATGGAGAAGATGGCCTTGCCGTAGTGGCCGAAGGCTACAGCGCCATGATGCGGGAAGTGTTTCTCGATGAGGACGTGGCGGTAGAAGCGGCCCATCTCCGGGATGGCGAAGATGCCGATGCCGCCGAAGGAATTCGTGGCTGCCGGCAGGACTTCACCTTCGGCGATGTAGGCGCGAAGCTGACCGTCCGACGTGCTCTGCAGACGGAAGAACGTGATGTCGCCATCGGCGATATCGCCTTCGAGCGTGCCGCGCGTGATGTCCGGCGTGTTGCCGTTCTCGAGCAGGCGGTTTTGGATCAGCTGATACTTGACGCCGCCCTTGCGCAGTTTGCAGAGCGGAGTATTGCCGCAGTGGAAGCCCATGAACGTATCCTTGAGCGTGTAGTTTTTCGTGCCCTTGATGTGTTCTTCAAAGAGGTCTTTCGGCACGGAGTTGTTGATGTCGAGCAGTGTGACGGCATCCTGCGAGACGCAGAGGCCGATGTATTCGGAGAGTGCACCGTAGATGTCGACTTCGCAGGCTACCGGAATGCCGCGCGAAACGAGGCGGCTGTTGACGTAGCACGGCTCAAAGCGGAATTCCGTCGGGAAGGCCGGCCAGCATTTGTTGGCAAAGGCCACGTATTTGCGCGCGCCCTTGTGCTCTTCCATCCAGTCGAGCAGCGTGAGTTCATACTGTGCCATGCGCGGCAGCAAATCCGGATAAGGATTGCCGCCCTCGTTGCCGAGTTCCTTCGTCATGTCGGCGACGACATCCTTGATGCGCGGGTCGTCTTTGTGAGCGCGGTAAGCGACGAGCAGGTCGAGTTCGGAGTTTTCTTCGATTTCCACGCCGAGGTCATAGAGCGGCTGAATCGGGGCATTGCAGGCAAAGAAATCCTGCGGGCGCGGGCCGAACGTGATGATCTTGAGGTCTTTGAGACCGAGCAGCGTGCGGGCGACCGGCTGGAATTCGGCGATCATGTCCGCGACTTCTTCAGCCGTGCCGACCGGATACTCCGGAATAAAGGACTTCAGGTGGCGCAGGCCGAGGTTGTACGAGCAGTTGAGCATGCCGCAGTAAGCATCGCCGCGGCCGTTGATGAGGTTCTTGCCAGTCTCTTCGGCGGCAGCGACGTACATGACAGGGCCGTCGAACTCACGGGCAATCAGGGTTTCCGGCGTCTCCGGACCGAAGTTGCCGAGGAAGACGACAAGGGCGTTGCAGCCAGCGTCCTTAGCTTCCTTGACGGACTCGAGCATATCTTTCTCGTTTTCAACGGTCTTCTTTACTTCATATAAAGAACCGTATTTTTTTGCATAGGCATCGACGATGGCCTTGCGGCGGTTTTCTGAGAGGGAAATGATGAAGCAGTCACGGCTGACCGAGATGATGCCGCATTTGAGATCTGGGATGTTGCTCATGTTCATGATAAAAACGCTCCTTTTGTTTTGCTTTTCGCTTGACTCCCAATTCATACACAGGGGGCAATGGGCTTTGATTTATTCTAGCGTGCCTGTGCACGCTCTTTACGGTTCTAAGAATATCACGAAGAGGCTGACTTGTCAATCATTTTAGATGATTTTTATCGAGTTTTATCTAATTCTGTACTTGTATGACGGATTTCTTCTATTAAAGGCGCCAAGAAAAGAAAATTATACAGAAAGAAAGCGATTACCATAATGACCTCCCCGAGCAAAAAAGAAAAAATAAAAAGTGATAGAACGTATTGACTCGTGTTCTATCTTGTGTTATATTGTGTTCATAGCAAGCGTTCATGTGCACGCAAAAAGGCGGGCACCAAGGAGGAAAAAATCATGCGCTATCTTATCGGTATTGATATCGGTACTTCGGCAACGAAGACCGTCTTATTTGATGAAAGATGTCACGTCGTCACCTCGGCTTCGCAGGAATATCCGCTGTATCAGCCGCAGAACGGCTGGGCTGAGCAGGAACCGCTCGACTGGTACAGCGCGGTGCTCGTGACGATCCGCAAAGTCATCAAGGATTCCGGCGTCGATGCCAAGGACATCAAGGGCATCGGTCTTTCGGGACAGATGCACGGTCTCGTCATGCTCGACAAGGACAACGAGGTCATCCGTCCTTCCATCATCTGGTGTGACCAGCGCACGGGCCGCGAATGTGAGGAAATCACGGAGCGCGTCGGCCGCGAGCGACTCATTGAAATTACGGCTAATCCGGCACTGACGGGCTTTACAGCTTCGAAAATTCTCTGGGTCCGCAATCATGAAGCCGAGAATTACCGCCGCTGCCGCCACATCCTGCTGCCGAAGGATTACATCCGCTTCCGCATGACAGGGGAGTACGCCACGGAGGTTTCCGATGCGAGCGGCATGCAGCTTCTCGATATCCCGAACCGCTGCTGGTCGGACGAGATCCTCGAGAAGCTCGAAATCGACAAGGCCCTGCTGCCGCGTGTCTATGAATCGCCGGAAGTTACGGGTACCATCAGCAAAGAATTTTCAGAAAAGACGGGCTTGTCAGTAGATACTGTCGTTGTCGGCGGTGCCGGCGACAATGCCGCTGCCGCAGTCGGCACGGGCATCGTCTTTGACGGCCGTGCCTTCACGACCATCGGCACGAGCGGCGTGGTCTTCGCGCATACGAGCAAGCCGCGCATCGACCCCAAAGGCCGCGTGCACACGTTCTGCTGTGCGGTGCCGGGCTGCTGGCACGTCATGGGCGTCACGCAGGCCGCCGGTCTCTCGCTGCGCTGGTTCCGCGACAATCTCGCTGAAGGGTATAAGGATAAGGCCGTGCGCCTCGGCGTGGATTCTTACGACCTCATCAATCAGGATGTTGCGAAAGTCCCGATTGGCAGCCGCCGCCTGATTTATCTGCCGTACCTCATGGGCGAACGCACGCCGCACCTCAATCCAAACTGCCGCGCCGTGTTCTTCGGCCTTTCGGCCATTCACACGAAGGCCGATATGCTGCGGGCTGTCATGGAAGGCGTCAGCTACTCTCTGCTCGACTGCTTCGACATCCTGCGCGAGATGAAAGTCAATGTCAATGAGATGATGGCCTGTGGCGGCGGCGGCAAGAGCCGCATCTGGCGTCAGATGCTCGCCGATATGTACGGCTGTGAAGTCAAGACCATCAAGGCGCAGGAAGGTCCGGCCCTCGGCGTGGCCATTCTCGCCGGTGTCGGCGCGGGCATCTTCCCCGATGTGCAGACGGCCTGCAAGGAGTTCATTGAGCAGGACACCTGGTGCCAGCCCGACGCTTCGGCTCACGCGTATTATGAAAAGGGCCACAAGCTCTATCAGAAGCTTTATCGTCAGCTCAAAGATTGCTATGAAGATCTGGCTGCTTTATAAGATAAAGAAAATGTATGGAAATGGTGTATTTGGTGTATGTAGTATCTTAAAGGAGTGTAAATCATGACAGAGGGAATCATCGATAACACGCCGAGTGCAGCGGACATTAAGCGCGCTGCCTGGGTCAAGAAATGTGTTTATTTTGCAGCTGGCATGGCCGGCCTGCTCTTCGGTCTTGACCAGGGCGTCATCGCCGGCGCACTGCCGTTCATCAGTCAGGAGTGGGGGCTTTCGAGCCAGCAGCAGGAATGGGTCGTCAGCTCCATGATGGTCGGCGCGGCCACGGGCGCTATCATCGCTTCGTTCCTCGCACGCGGCATCGGCCGTAAGAAAAGTCTGATCATCGGCGCTTCGCTGTTTATCGTCGGCTGCGTTGGCTCCGGCATGTCCCTGAGTGCCACGATGCTCATCGGCTTCCGCCTGATCCTCGGCCTGTCGGTCGGCATCGCTTCGTACACGGCGCCGCTGTACCTCGCGGAAATGTCCGACAAGGACGCGCGCGGCAAGGTCATTTCGGGCTATCAGCTCATGGTCACGGTCGGCATTCTCGCAGCCTTCCTCTCGGATACGGCTTTCAGTTATTCCGGCGACTGGCGCATGATGCTGACGGTCATTGCCATTCCTGCCATCATCCTCATCCTGACGGTTTCGCGCCTGCCGGACAGCCCGCGCTGGCTGGCCACGAAGGGCCGCTTCACAGAAGCTTCTAAGGTTCTTCATTCCCTGCATGCCAGTGCAAAAGTAGCAGAAGATGAACTTTCCGATATTAAAGAGACGCTTAAAGTCAAACAGGCTGGCTGGCAGCTCTTCAAGACGAATAAGAATGTCCGCCGCGTCGTATTCCTCGGCGTGCTTCTGCAGGCCATGCAGCAGTTCACGGGCTTCAATGTCATCATGTATTACTCGCCGAAAATTCTGAGCCTTGCAGGTTTCTCGAGCACGGAAGACCAGATGATTGGCACGGTCCTCAACGGTATTGTCTTCACGCTTTCCACGTTCATCGCGATTTTCATGGTTGATAAATCCGGACGCAAACCGGCTCTTAAGATCGGTTTTGGCGTCATGGCCGTCTCGATGGCCGCTGTCGGCGTCTGCATGTCGATGCTCGAGGACGGTACGGCAGCTTCGTGGGTTTCTTATTTCGCCGCTGTCATGACGATGGTCAGCATCGCTGGTTTTGGCATGAGCGCCGGCCCGATTGTCTGGGTCCTCTGCTCTGAGATTCAGCCGCTCAAGAGCCGCGAATTCGGCATTGCCTGCTCGACTATGACGAACTGGATCACCTGCGCGATTGTCGGTGCTACGTTCCTTTCGCTCGTCGATACGCTCGGCTCGGCCCATACGTTCTGGCTCTATGCCGTTCTCAACGCCTTCTTCATCGTTCTGACGGTTGCCTTTGTACCGGAGACGAAGAATGTTTCGCTGGAGCAGATTGAGAAAAACCTCATGTCCGGCAAGAAACTCCGCAACATCGGCTGCTGATAAAAGGACCTATGTCTTTTACAGATCCCGAGCCAGCGTGTAAAATAAATTGTGTGATGATATTGTGTAATCACTATATTGTGAGGAGAGAGAAAAATGAAATCTGTAAATGATGCTGCTTTCCGTCCGTACGGACGCGTGCTGCCGCTTGATACGAAAGAATTCTGTGAGACGCTCAAAAAGATTTCCGTGCCGGCTGAGGGTACGGTCTACGAGCCGTCCGTCAGGGAATTTGAGGCTCTGCCGCTTTTTAAAGAACTCACGGACAAGACGTACGGCGAGATGCCGACGGAACTCGGCCACTGCAGCGGCCATAACGAGAAGCTCAATGCCCTCGAGTATCACCGTTCCTCGGAAATCGATATTGCGGCGACGGACCTCGTGCTGATGCTCGGCCGTCAGCAGGATATCGACCCTGAGACGCTGACGTATGACACGGGCAAGGTTGAATGCTTCTTCGTCCCGGCCGGCACGGCCGTCGAGCTTTATGCGACGACGCTGCATTTTGCACCGTGCGGCATTGACGGCCAGGAATTCCGCTGCGGCGTGGCCCTGCCGCGCGGCACGAATGAGGCCCTTGAAAATCCGATTGCCAAAGAAGGCGAGGACCGCCTGCTGTTTGCCGTCAATAAATGGATGATCGCGCATGAAGAGAGCGGCCTGCAGAAGGACGGGGCTTATATCGGCCTTAAGGGAGAAAATCTTTCCCTCTGATTTAAGCTTTGTGCAAATGATTGCCGGATAAGCGGACTGTATGCGGCAGGGGCAGAGAGAGTTTCGTCGGGAAATCCTGACGAAGCTCTCTTTTTATTTTTATTTTCCTTTTGAGACGTAATTTGCTACAATAATATATAAGAATCGCTTTTAGGAAGTGAGGAAACTATCATGGTTACCATGAAAAAGATAGCGGAGCTCTGCGGCGTTTCGCGCGGTACGGTCGACCGTGCCCTAAATGGCCGCGGCCGGGTCAATGCCGAAACGGCGGCGATGATCCGCAAAATGGCAGAGCAGCTCGGCTATGAGCCAAATCCTGCGGGCAAGGCCCTTGCGGCGCGCAAGCATCATCCGGTCATCGGCGTCCTGCTGCCGTCAGAAGGCAATGCCTTTTTTGACGATGTCATTCACGGCATGGACAAGGCGGCAGAGTCGTATGCCATTTACGGCCTGACGGTCCGCTACTACCCGATGAAGGGCTATGATGTCGACAAACAGCTGCATCTAATGGAGACGATGAAAGGACAGGTCAATGCGCTGATCATCAGCCCGATTGATGACGAACGCATCGCGAAGGCCATTGATGATTTTGTCGATGCGGGTATTTTTGTCATAACCATTGTCAACGACATCAAGAGCTCGAAACGCCACTGCTATGTCGGCAGCGACTATTTCAATGGCGGCGAGACGGCCTGCGCGCTTTTAGAGGCTTTGCTCGGTGAAACGGCAAAAATCGGCATCGTCATGGGCAGCCGGCAGGTGCTCGGCCACTGCGAAAGGCTGCAGGGCTTTGAGCACCGCATGAAACGTATTCCCGGTTTTTCGATTGCCGGCATCATCGAGAATGGCGACGATGAAATTTGTTCGTATGAACGCACGAAGGAGCTCCTGGACGACCATCAGGATATCACGGCGATGTTCCTGCTCGCGGGCGGCGTCTACGGTGCCTGCCGCGCCATCATGCAGCTGCCGGCAAAAGAGCGGCCGACGACGATTGCCTTTGACAGCGTGCCGCTGACGGTCGAGATGATGCGTCAGGGCATCGTCAAGGCCATTCTCTATCAGCATCCGACGCGTCAGGGCCGCATGGCCGTGAATATTGCCTTCGAGTATCTCGTCAACGGCCGCATGCCGGACAAGACGAATTACATCATGAAAAATGAGATCCGCCTGCTCGAGAATCTTTGACTTTTGTCTGCTGAGGGACTGTTTTTGAAACAGTCTCTTTTTTGCTGCTCCGGACTTGCTTAAATGTTTGACATATGTTAATATTAACTTGTAAGTTTTACATATGTTAAATATAAAACAGACACGGAGGTTTTGTGATATGGATATTTTAGAAAGGAAAATCGGGCGCCTGCCCTTTGTCATCATGAATCTGTTGCTCTATATCATGGTGCCGTTTTATTATGCGGCCTGGGAGTACCGGAGCTTTGCAGCCTATGCACAGGCTCCGGACGGACTCGTCATGGGCACGTTCTGCATCTTGGAGGACGGCATTCCGTTCTTTTTCGGCAGGGAAGCCGGCGGCCTGGCCTCGCTGGAATTTACGGCGCCGTTCTGCCTTTTGCTGCTGCTCGTCACGCTCTGGCGCTGCAATGACTGTCGGGCAAGCAAGTGGTGGCTGCTCGGCCAGTGCCTGCCGCTTTTGAATGTGCTGACGCTCGTCATTTTGACGGTGCGCAGGAGTCAGCCCGTCACGCGTCACTTTATCCGGTCGCGTCAGGAGGTATTTTCGGAAAAGAGCCGGGAGTCGGACTGCCTGACGCAGCACCGCCATATTGCCTGAGCCGGAGCGTCAGGCCTTGCCGCCAAAGCGGACAAATGTTAAAATTAAGAAACAGGAAATAAGGAACAAGGTTGAGAAAAGTGGGCGAAAGCCAGGACTCAAAAGGACAGGAAAGAGGGAAACATCGTGAAGTTCTGTGATAAATTGCTGCAGCTGCGCCGGGCGCGCAGGCTGACGCAGAAAGAAGTAGCAGCGGCCTGCGGCATTACGCGCCAGACCTACAGCGGGTACGAGTCGGGGGAGCGCTATCCAAAGAAGAAAGAAACGTATCGGGTGCTCGCGGATTTTTTTGCTGTGAAGGTCGACTATCTTTATACAGATTCGGAAGCCTTCATCGGGGAAGCGGGCTCGCAGTACGGCAGGCGCGGCATGGCGCAGGCTAAAGAACTCGTCGGGCAGCTTGCGGGCATGTTTGCGGGCGGCGAGCTCTCGGATGAGGACCGCGATGCGGTCATGCGTTCTCTCGAGCGTGCCTACTGGCTGGCCAAGGAAGACAACCAGAAATACACACCGAAAAAATACAGGAAGTGAAGCCCGATGGATTCTCTACAGCTTTACCGCTCAGCCTGCAGGGTGCGGCCGGAAAATGGCCGCGATATGCTGGCTCTTGCGAAGGACCTCGGCATCCATGTGGAATTTGCCGACGACTACAAGAACCTTTTGGGCATGTACTTCAATAAATGGCATCACCGCTTCATTTTCCTGAACAGCCGGCTCGATGAGGACTGGCTGCCGATGGTCCTCGCGCACGAGATCGGCCACGACCAGCTGCACCGCGACCTCGCGAAAACCGGCCTGCAGGAATTCGAGCTCTTTCGCATGAACAGCCGCACGGAGTACGAGGCCAATGCCTTTGCCGCTCATCTGCTGCTCGACAACGACGAAGTTTATCATTATGTGCGGGCAGGAGAGGACGTCGCGGCGATTTCGCAGCGCCTGCACACGAATATCAACCTCATGCTCATCAAAATGCGCGAGATGGTTTCGCTCGGTTACGACCTGCGCCTCACGGATGACGGCGACAGTCAGTTTTTTAAGCATATCCGTGCCTGACTTTGCCTGACTTTCCCATGCGCACAGAATCTGCGCACGTAATTTATAAAGAAAAAACCTGCCGTCCCGGCCAATGCATGGTCAGGATGACAGGTTCTTTTTTGTCCGTTATTTTATTTTATTTTTTTCTTGGGTAGACGCCGATGGTCCATTCGTTGAGCAGGGGCAGATGTTCGCCGATTTTGCGGCAGACTGCTGCCGCGAGCATGGAAAGCCCTAGAATCACGAAGTAGTAGACGATGGTGACAGGAGCCGTCATCAGATGACCGCTTTTCTGCAGGGCCACCGAAACATACGTGATGAAGAACGGATGGACGAGATACGCAAAGTACGAATGACGCCCGAGCTGGTGCAGAATGGGATTCAGGACTTTGGGATACTTCTGGTACGTGAAAATCGTGAAGAAGAAAATCGACGAGGCCAGCGTGTAGAAAAGTCCTGCAGGGCAGAGCTGATGAGCCGTGTTGATGGCCTCAAGTGCCGTATAACCCGTCTCGTAAATCAGCTGGTAGTAATACGCGACGAGCCAGACGAGCGATGCCCAGAAGAACACCGTGACGGCACGGCGGTATTTCTGCATGAAGTTCTGGAATTCGTGAATATGGACCGCGAGATAGCCGCCGAGCACGAAAATGAAGACGTAGTGGACGACCCAGTAATTCAGGCGGTACATGAGGAACGGCTTGAGCCACGAATGGTCGGGCAGGCCGTAAACAAAAGTGTTGAACGGCACGGAAAAACTCGACCAGTAGTCAAAGGCAATCTGCGCGATAAAGAGAAGCGTCAGACTGATGAGGCCTGCGCGCCGCACAATGGCAATCCAGAGCGGCATTAAGAGGTAGAACCAGATGAGAATCACGAGGAAGTACAGCTGGTATTTTGCCGTGCCGAAGAACAGGATGGTCAGGAAGTGCAGCAGGTCCGGCAGGCCTACGCGGTAAAACAGGCCATCGTGTACAAGGTAGAAGACAGACCAGACGATATACGGAATCAGGACGGTCCGGAAGCGCTTCTTCATGAAGGCTCTGTAATTGAGGGGCTCATGAATATCGAGATTGTAGAAGAGCCCGAAAGCCGAGATGAAGAAGAAAATCGGCACGCTGAAGCGTGAGGCCACTTCGAGAAGGGCAATGAGATGGATATTGGCGGTCTGATTCATGAGGTACTGTGAGCCCACATGAATGGCAATGACGCCCATCATGGCAATGCCGCGGATGTATTCGATGGCCGGCAGGCGCGGCTTGCGCTTGCGCACAGGGGCTGCTGCCGGACTTGCTTGCTCTGCCAAAGAAAAAACTCCTTACTTCTATATTAGGATATTAGAATGAATCGATTCGGACAGGAATCAGTCGCCGAGGATAAAATCGACATGGACGTTGGCCGTCATCGAGAGGCTGCCCGGTGCAATCGGCGTACTTGCGTCCTTGGCCATAGCGGCCATCGACACCATGTTGAAGCGGCGCGTCTCAAGGTAGCCCGTGCTCTCGCTGACATTCTGGATGCCGACGATGCGTTTGCCAAGGCCCTTGGCGATGACATCAGCCTTGTCGCGTGCATCCTGTACCGCGTTTAAAAGCGCGGTCTTGCGGACGGCGCGCGTGTCGCTGGCAGAGAAGTCGAGCGAGTTGATTTCGTTGGCACCGTTATTGAGAGCAGCGTCAATGACTTTGCCCGTCAGATTGATGTCACGGACGACGACGACGACGGAGTTGTTGACCGTGTAACCCGTAATCTTGTTGTTCTGTCCCTTTTCCGTGCTGTAATTCGGGTAGAACGAGTAATTGCGCGTCTGGATGTCCTTAGCCTCGATGCCAAGGCCTTCGATGGCCTTCTGAATCTGGTTTGACGTCCACGCGTTGTCGTTCTGCGCTTTGCCGGCATCGCTGCCCTGCGTCGTCACGCCAATCGTGACCGTGGCCATGTCAGGCGTGGCCGTACCCGTGCCCTGACCGTCTACGGAAAGCATCGGGGGAGCCTTGGGCTCCTGCTGCGCTGCGGCAAAAGCCATGCTGCAGGAGAGCATCATCAGGGCGCAGACCAGCGCGAAGATGTGTCTTACGTTTTTCATACAAAAACCTCCAATCAATAAAATAACATGTATCCATTCTAACACACTTTCAGACGCGATGCATGAAATTTACGGGAATGTCCATGAAGAACGGACAGACTAAAAAACGCAGGAATTTTTATATCAGGAGCAGGATATTATGGCCCTTAGGGAGAATTATACAAAAAGAATTGAAAGCCGGCTTTTGGTACCCTGCCTCTTTTTTATAAGCGGCAGTTAAGCTGGTTTGTGTATAATGTATCCTATAGTAAAAGCAAGGATGGGAGATGCTTTATCATGATGGCATTGAATTTTCAGGCTGCCAAGCATAAGAAGATGATCATGGAGCGCACGAAGAACTGCACCGTTCGTCTCGGCGATGTCAGCAAGCTCTATCCGGAGGGCTCGATCGTCTGGATTACCTCGGGCAAGAAGGGCGAACCGAAACACCGCATTTACACGGCTTACCTCGACAAAGTCCGCGTCAAGACGATGGGCACGCTGACGAGCGCCGACCTCGGTCATCAGAATCCGGAGATCAACTCGCGCGAAGAACTCATCGAGGATTTCGAGCGCATCTACAAACGCCGCATCCTGATGGAAGACACGGTCACCGTTATCTATTTCAGCGAGGTCCACGATGACCTGCAGGATTGATGCGTAAAAGTGTTTTGGGGGAGTCGGGGCAGGAATTTTCGCCTGTCCCAACTTTTTTTCAAAAAAGGTGTTGACAATACAGCACATTGTCCGTATAATAATACATGTCGCTGAAACACAGCGGCAACAACAGAAGACGGCCCGGTAGTTTAGTTGGTTAGAATGCCGCCCTGTCACGGCGGAGGTCATGGGTTCAAGTCCCATTCGGGTCGCCATCATGCGGAAATAGCTCAGTGGTAGAGCACCACCTTGCCAAGGTGGGGGTCGCGAGTTCGAGCCTCGTTTTCCGCTCCATTTTATTTTGGCGACATAGCCAAGTGGTAAGGCCGAGGTCTGCAAAACCTTTATCCCCAGTTCGATTCTGGGTGTCGCCTCCAATTTTATATTCATGCGGAAATAGCTCAGTGGTAGAGCACCACCTTGCCAAGGTGGGGGTCGCGAGTTCGAGCCTCGTTTTCCGCTCCATTTTATTTTGGCGACATAGCCAAGTGGTAAGGCCGAGGTCTGCAAAACCTTTATCCCCAGTTCGATTCTGGGTGTCGCCTCCAAGATGAAATGCAGCCCGGAAGGTTTTCTTCCGGGTTTTTTATGTTGTGTTTTTATAATCAGGATAGGAGTGTCACCTATGGCCAATGAACCGTCCCGCATCACGGACAATCTGCTGAATATCTTCAATTATTCCTTCGTGGAGACCGTGCCGTATGCGTTTTTTAAGCCTAATCCGGAGCGCGATATTGCCGTGCGGCTCATCGACAAGGAATATCACTGTCCGGGCTGCGGCAAGGTGACACACGTCGTCTATCAGCAGCGCCCGCTGACGTATTTTTCAAAGGGCAAGCTCGCGCAGCAGCGCCGCATTTACGATAAGCTCGGCAAGCATTTTCCGACCATGGGCGAGATTGAAGCGGGCACGCCCTTTACGAATGAGGCCATTGGCTACTGCCGCAGATGTGCGGAAAAGGGACTGCTGCAGGACGAGACGCCTGCGCAGCGCGTCTGCAATCTCTCGCAGGAGCTTCACGCCGAAGATGAGCTCGTCGTGGCCAAGGCCAAGGCCGCGATGGAAGAAGCCCTCAAAAAATGGCTCGCCGGTGTCGAGTCGGCCGAAGAATTCCTGCAGTACGGTCTCGGCGATTTCAATGCCGTGCGCGACCTTATCTGTGCCGTCATGCTGCAGGACACGGAGCCTGTGGAAAAAGTCCTTGCAGATTATGCGCAGAAAGCTGCGTCAATCAAGGCTGAGATTGAAAAGCTGTTAGACGGGCTGCCGGACAAGTGGAAGGCCTATGCCGCGCGCTCGACCGGTGTCTATGAATCCATGAACGACAAGATGTACCATGAGTATACGGTCATTTTCCCGCAGGCCGGCATGATCCCCGAGGATTATTACATCTACCGTGCCATTGAGAAGAGCCGCGTGCGGATGTTTTTAGAGCAGCCGCGCATTGAGACGCTCGAAGAGCTCTTGACGGAAGTCGGCTTCCACGGCGAGTGGATTGACCTTGTGAACCAGCGCCTGCAGGAACTCGTGCAGAACGCTTAAAAGAATCCCTTGTGCGGGAATTATGAACGATTCCCGCACAGGGGATTTTGCTTTTTCGCGTTTTTTGCGGTAATTTGTGTCATCTGCACGAATATTTCACTCTATTTCACGGCAGAGCCGCCCTATATTATGGTAGATATGGGCAACATATGCTAAAATAGAATCGTTGCGAATAACGAATAAGAAACGGCCGGCCGCCAGCGCAGGAGCGCAGGGAAATGGGGGGATGGCAGCAGGCCGTGGCAATAAGAATTATGGTATGGGGGAATACAGATGGAATTCCGGCAGTTGGAATATTTTTGCACGATCAGCGAACTCGAGAATTTCACGCGCACGGCCAAGGTACTGCATGTCTCGCAGCCTTCGGTCACCAAGGCCATCAAATCCTTGGAAGCGGAGCTTGGGCTGACGCTCATCGACCGCAGTCAGAAACACGTCACGCTGACCGAGGCCGGCAAGGCCTTTTTGATTCATGCCCGCCGCATTATGCAGGATATGGAAGCGGCCAAGCAGGACATGATGCGTTTCTGCGTGGGCGGGCGCGGCACGATTCATTTTGGCGTGCCGCCGATGTTTGAAGCCTATCTCTTTCCGGAATTCTTCAAGGATTTTCGCGCGCAGTTCCCGAATACGCGCCTCGATGTGCAGGAATTCCGCGATTCCGACGAGGTGCGGGAACGCGTGGAGCTCGGAGACCTCGATTTTGGCGTCATTTTTGGCAGCGGCGGGGAGCATGTGCCCAATGAATTTGCCATCATGCAGGACGAGATGAGCCTCTGCCTGCCCTTCACGCATCCGCTTTGCCAGAAAAAGCGCATTACATTTGCGGATTTTGCCCATGAGCGGTTTGTCCTGCAGCTGCCGCGCACGTATCAATACCGCGAAGTTTTTACGCGCTGCGTGGAGGCGGGCTTTACGCCGGATGTCATGCTGACGACATCGCAGCTCAAGACCATCAAGCAGCTTGTGGCCAACGGCACGGGAATTTCCATCCTGCCGAATTTTGTTCTGCGGCAGGAGCATGCCTTTGCCAAGCGTCCGCTCACGCCGCCGATTGTGGCGCGCACGTCGCTTTACTGGAGCGGCCATAAAGTGTTTTCCGTACTCGACAAGGAATTTTTGAATTTCATGAAGGACTATGCTGCGGAAGGAAAGTTTCAGGAAGAATCCGAGGCCCCGGAGGGGGCCGGAGAAGACAGGCAGGTGTAACGATTGCAGCTCAAACGCCTTGAGGCATATGGCTTTAAATCTTTTGCGGATAAAATCACCATCGATTTTGACCGTGGCATCACGGCCGTGGTCGGACCGAACGGCAGCGGCAAGAGCAATATCACGGATGCCGTGCGCTGGGTGCTCGGCGAACAGAATATAAGGAATCTGCGCGGCACGCGCTCCGAAGACATCATCTTTGCCGGTTCGGCCACGCGCCGGCCGCTGAATGTCGCGGAGGTCTCGCTGATTTTTGACAACGACGGCACCCTGCCTGTGGATTTCCGCGAGGTGGCCGTGACGCGCCGCCTCTACAGGAGCGGCGAGAGCGAATATTACATCAACCGCTCGCGCTGCCGCCTCAAGGATATCTATGACCTTTTTGCCGATACGGGCATCGGCCACGATGGCATGAGCATCATCAGCCAGAACCGCATGGATGATATTTTAAACAGCCGTCCGGAGGACCGCCGCGCCTTTTTCGAGGAAACGGCCGGCATCACGAAATACCGCAGCCGCAAGCGCGAAACGGTGCGGAGGCTCACGGATACCGAGGCCAATCTCCTGCGCGTGCAGGATATCATGCAGGAAATCGAGCATCAGCTTGAACCCCTTGCGCGCCATGCGGAAAAAACGCGCCAGTACAATGAACTCCATGAAGCATACCGCCGCTGCCAGTTGACAAAGCTCGCGCGCAGTGCAAAGCGCGAGTCGGAGCGCAAGACTGCCAATGCTTTAAAAATGAGCAAAGCCCGCGATGAGGCCATGGCAGTCGAGACGGAAGCGAAAAAAGCCGGCGCAGCGAAAGAGGCCGTGCAGAAGGACATCTTGGACCTCGAGCAGACCATGCGCAGTGGTGCAGAGGCCAATGAGAGCCTGCGCCAGAAACTCGAAAAAGCAAGCCGCGAGGCCGCGGCGCTTGAAGAGCGTCAGAAACAGAACGGCGTGAGCAGCGTGCGTCTTGCAGCCAGAAACAAGGAACTGCAGGAGGCCCTCGTAAAATCCGTCAGCGAAATTGGCCGTCTGTCGGGCGAAGCCGCTGATAAAAAGGCGAAGTTCACGGCTGCTGACGAAAAGATTGCGGCGCAGCAGGAGCGCGCGGCCAAGATGGCGGCCATCGTGCTGGAGAAAAAGAAAAAAGCACAGGCAGCGGCAGCTGCCAAGGAAGCTTGTCAGGAAGAACTCGCCAATGCCAAGCAGGAACTCGCGGTGCTCGACCGCGATATTGAAAATGGCAGCGAGGGGCAGCAGGCGCGCAGGGAAGCCATCGCCGCGGCTGAGCAGAAGCAGAAAGAACTGAGCTCTGCTCAAAAAGAAATGGCAGCGGAAGTTGATAAGGCCGAAGTGGAGCTCCAAAAGGCGGTAAGCCGGCAGCAGCAGGCGCGCCATGCCCAGCAGGAAGCACAGGCAAACCTCGCGCTGTGCCGCGAAAAGCAGGATGCACTGCGGCAGAAAACGGCCGGCCTGCAGGAAAAAATCGATTTTCTCCAGCACCTGCAGGAAGATTACGAGGGCTTTGGCAAGGCGCCGAAGGCCATTCTGCAGAGTACGGAGAAGTGGCATAAAGGCGTGGCCGGCGCCATTGCCGAGCTTTTGACCATCCCACAGAAGTACATGACGGCCATCGAGGTGGCGTTAGGCGGCAATCAGCAGAATATCGTCACGGACGATACGGATACGGCCAAGGCGGCCATTGCTTACCTGAAACAGAAGCATCTCGGCCGCGTGACGTTCCTGCCGCTCTCGACACTTGCCGTGCAGTATCCGAAAGAACAGGAGAAAGAAGCGGAAAAGGGCGAAGGGGCCATTGGCTGGGCCAATGAGCTCGTCGAAACAGCGCCGCACTGCCAGAAAGCAGCGGACTTCCTCTTGGCGCGCATCCTCGTCGTCGACACCCTCGACCATGCCTTAGCCCTTGCGAAAGAGCAGCATTACCGTCTGCGCATTGTGACGCTCGACGGCGAATTTCTCGCGCCGGGCGGTTCGCTCTCAGGCGGCGGCCGGCCGCGCCGGGAGACGAGCTTTTTAAACCGCAGTGCAGAAATCGAAGCCCTGCAGGCCAAATATAAAAAAATGCGGCAGGAACTGCAGGTTCAGGCCAAGGCAGTCAAAGAGGCGGCCAAAGAAGCGGCCCTTGCGGAAAATCAGCAGGGCGAGTGCCTGAAAGAGGTACAGCAGCAGAGCGTCAAACGCGCGGAACTGCGCGTCAGCCTCGCAAAGCTGCAGGAAAATCTCGCCAGTCAGGAAAAAGAGTTGGCAGGCCTTCTGGCAGCTGATGAAAAAAGTCAGGCCACGTTTGCCGAGAGCCAGAAGCGGCGCGTACTGCAGCTGCGCAGAGTCAAAGAGCTCACAGCGGCTTTGCAGGCAGCCGGCAAAAATGTCGAAGAAAGCGTCTTTGCCCTCGAGGATGTGGAGCAGGATGCAGGGGCCCTCGCCAAGTGCATTCAGCAGGATGAGCTCAGGCGCACGGTTCTCGAGCAGGAATGGAAGCGCAGTCAGGAACAGACGGAGCTCTACCGTCAGGAAAAACAGCGCAGTGAACAGGCCCTGAAGGAAGTCGAGCAGGAACAGAAAAAACTCGCGGCAGACAGTCAGGCAAGTGCCGTGCGCTTAAGGGAACTCGGACAGCAGACACAGTCGTGGCAGGATGCCTTTGAGGAAGCGCAGCAGAAGCAGCGTCACCTCTATGCCCGGCGCATGGACAGGATGGCTGCAGGGCAGGAGCTTGAGGAGAAGGCGCGCGCGCTTGCGCGAAAACTCAGCCAGAAGCAGGCGGAAATTCACGAACTCGAGCTTGCGGCCGCCAAAATCCAGATGCTGCTCGAGGACAGCCAAAAGGCGATTCTGCAGGACTTCGGCCTGACGCCGGAGCGCGCCCTCGAGAAAGCTCTTGACCTCGAGCCGCAGGCCTTGCGCGCGCGCATGCAGTCGCTCAAAAAGAAGATGGACGACCTTGGCCCCGTCAATCCGAACGCCGTCGAGGAATACGAAAATCTGCAGCAGCGCCATGCCTTCATGAAGAAGCAGTCGGACGACCTCGTTGAGGCCAAGGAGAATCTCGCGCATATCTTAGCGGAGATGGACGAGGCGATGACCGAGCAGTTCCAGTCAGCCTTCGCCGACATTCAGCGTTATTTCGGAGAAATCTTCGTGCGCCTCTTCGGCGGCGGCCGCGCCGAGCTCAAACTGCTCGACGAGCACGATGTTTTGAACACGGGCATCGATATCCTCGTGACGCTGCCGCAGAAGAAGCGCCAGAGCCTGGCGGCGCTTTCGGGCGGCGAGCGCGCGCTGACCGTCATTGCGCTGCTCTTTGCCTTTTTGCGCTACCGGCCGTCGCCTTTCTCGGTGCTCGATGAAATCGACGCACCTCTCGATGAGGCGAATGTCGTGCGCTTTGGCCGATTTTTGCAGGAATTTGCCGCAAAGACGCAGTTCATCGTCGTCACGCACCGCAAGGGCACGATGGAAGCCGCCAATTCGCTGTACGGCGTGACGGTCGAGGAATCGGGCGTTTCGAAGATCCTGTCCGTCCGTCTCGATGATGTGCGCGCTGCGGATGCAGATGGTATGGACGATGCTGGGAATGCAGATTGAGGACAGGCCCTGCAAAAGCAAAAACATAGGAATCATAGAATACAGAATATAGGAGGAATCAGCATGGGATTTTTTGATAAACTGAAGAAGGGACTCAACAAGACCCGCGAGAATTTTACCAACAAGATTGAAAAAATCATCATCGGTTATGCCGATATCGACGAGGACCTGCTCGACGAGCTCGAGGAAACGCTCATCATGGCCGATGTCGGTGTCAAGACGACGGATAAGCTCATGACGGCTGTGCGCAAGGGCATCAAGAAAAAGGAAATCAACACCCCGGAAGACCTCAAGCCATTTTTGCAGAAGCAGATTGTCGAGATTCTGACCGCAGGTGAGGACAAGACACGCATTGCAGAGAACGGTCCTACGGTGCTGCTCGTCATCGGCGTCAACGGTGCCGGCAAGACGACGACCATTGGCAAGCTCGCAGCTTACTATAAAGGGCAGGGAAAATCCGTGCTGCTCGCCGCTGCCGATACATTCCGCGCTGCGGCCATCGACCAGCTCGAAGTCTGGGGGCAGCGCACGGGCGTGCCGGTCATCAAGCACGAAGAGGGCTCGGACCCTGCTGCCGTGGCTTTTGACGCCGTCAAGGCCGCTGTGGCGCGCAAGGTCGATATGCTGATCATCGATACGGCCGGCCGCCTGCAGACGAAGTCAAACCTCATGCAGGAGCTTGAAAAGATCAACCGCGTCATCGGCCGCGAAATTCCGGGAGCCCCGCATGAGACGCTGCTCGTGCTCGATGCCACGACGGGACAGAACGCCATCAGTCAGGCAGAACTTTTCACAAAAGCCGCGCCAATCACCGGTGTCGTGCTGACGAAGCTCGACGGCACGGCCAAGGGCGGCGTCGTCATCGGCATCAAGAGCCAGCTTGCCATGCCGGTCAAGTGGATTGGCGTGGGCGAGGGCGTCGAGGACCTGCGCCCGTTCAATGCCGAGGACTTTGCCAAAGCCTTGTTCAACGAATGATTTTACCGAAACCTACAATATATATACTGGATATATACTGGCACAAAAAATCGGTATGCCCGCAAGCGGGTCATACCGATTTTTGCTGTGCTTATTTAGCTGTGAATCAGAATTTGAGCTTAGCGAAGCGGGCTACGGCGCGCTTCGTGTTCTCACGGCTGCCGAAGGAAGTAAGGCGGAAGTAGCCTTCGCCGCACGGGCCAAAGCCTGCGCCCGGCGTGCCGACGATGTTGACTTCATGCAGCAGTTTGTCGAAGAAGTCCCACGAGCTCATGTTGTTCGGGGTCTTGAGCCAGATGTACGGGGCGTTGACGCCGCCGAAAGCCTGAAGGCCTGCAGCCTTGAGACCCTCGCGGATGATGCGGGCATTTTCCATATAATAGGAAATGAGTTCTTTGACCTGCTTCTTGCCCTCTTCCGTGTAGATGGCAGCGGCGCCGCGCTGAACGATGTAAGCCGTGCCGTTGAACTTCGTCGTGTGACGGCGGTTCCAGAGTTTGTTGAACGGTACGAGCGAACCATCCGCTGCGCGGCCCTTGACCGTCTTCGGGATGATCGTGTAGCCGCAGCGCGTGCCCGTGAAGCCGGCCGTCTTGGAGAACGAACGGAACTCGATGGCGACGTCCTTGGCACCCGGAATCTCGTAGATGGAACGCGGTACATCGTCTTCCGTGATATAAGCGGCATAAGCGGCGTCGAAGAGGATGACGGATTCATTTTCTTTGGCATAATTGACCCACTTCGTCAGCTCTTCGCGCGAGAGCGTCGTGCCCGTCGGGTTGTTCGGGCAGCAGAGATAGATCATGTCGACTTTTTCTTTCGGCAGGTCCGGCGCAAAGTTGTTTTCAGCCGTGCACGGCAGATACGTGACGCCTGCAAAGTGGCCGTCATCCTGCAGCGTGCCCGTGCGGCCGGCCATGACGTTCGTGTCGAGGTAAACCGGGTAAACAGGGTCCGTGATGGCCACCTTGTTGGCAAGGCCGAAGATTTCCTGAATGTTGCCGCAGTCGCTCTTGGAGCCGTCACTGACGAAAATCTCATCCGAGGCAATCTCGATGCCGCGGTCCGTGTAATTGTTTTTGATGATGGCTTCCGTCAGGAATGAATAGCCCTGCTCCGGACCGTAGCCATGGAACGTCTCAGCCTTGGCCTGGTCGTCAACGGCCTTGTGCATGGCCTCGATGCAGACCTGCGGCAGCGGCTGCGTGACATCGCCGATGCCGAGGCGGATGATATCCGCATCCGGATTTGCTTCCTTATAAGCAGCCACGCGGCGCGCGATTTCAGCGAAGAGATAGCTGCCGGGCAGCTTCAGATAGTTATCATTAATGGTAGCCATAAAATGAACTCCTCCTCATAGAATTGTTATCAGTATAACTTTTTAGCATATTATATCACAACATTATGCATATGGCTACTGGATTTCCCGTGGAATCCGCAAAAAATGGTGAAAGCGGCGATAGTTATCGTATGAGATATTCCCATAAATCTTGTAAATTATTCATAAAAGGTATCATTACGGTGAGAATTAATTATAATTAATTCATGATAAGATGTATTTATTATTAAAATATTTTATAATAAATAGTATTTACTTATACTTGACGCTTATTGTATAATAAATGCGTACTTAAGGGATGTTGTACTGTCCTTTGTTTGTTTTTTGCTGTATCCTGTGTGCAAAATGAAATCATGTTTCTAGGCAAAATATTCCTGACAAAAATTTTATTTATCGTAAAATCCTTGCAGGAATATCGACAGGTGAGAGCGAAAACATCAAACAAGCGAAAATAATCCATTGTTCAAAATTGTTTTGTGGGGAAATGATATTGAATATCATGGATTGATGTCGTTAGGACAGACATTCGTGAAGTAGTGTGGGTATCTGTTTTATAGGAAGGGGAGTTTATCTTGGTACTTGGTATCTGTATCCTGCTGGCGTGCCTGATCGTCGGTGTACGTTACGGCAGTCTGGGTCTTCCAGTTATCAGTGGTATCGGCCTTATCATTTATGTCTTTGCTCTCGGCTACAAGCCGGGCACGCCGCCAATCGCCGTCATGCTGACGATCATCGCGGTCGTCACCTGCGCCGGCTATCTGCAGACGTCGGGCGGCCTTACGGTCATGCTCAAATACGCAGAGAAGTTCCTGCGCAGCAACCCGAAGCGCGTCACGATTTACGCGCCGATCACGACGTGGCTGCTGACCATCCTCTGCGGCACGGGCCACGTTGTTTACACGATGTTCCCGATCATCTATGATGTCGCCATTCACGAGAACATTCGCCCGGAGCGTCCGATGGCTGTGGCCTCCGTCGCTTCGCAGATGGGTATCTCGGCTTCGCCGGTATCCGTTGCCCTTGTCAGTATGGCTGGCTTCATCAGTGCTGCCGGCCTGCCGTTCACGGTCATCAACCTGCTGGCTGTCTCGATTCCGGCTACGTTCTGCGGCGTTATCGTCGCTGCTCTCTGGAGCTACCGCCGCGGCAAGGACCTTGCTGACGACCCTGTCTTCCAGGAGTACATCAAGGATCCGGCTCATAAGCAGGATGTTTACGGTGCTCAGACCGAGTCGCTGCAGGACAAAGAGCTGCCGTCTTCGTTCTACCGCGCCATGTACATTTTCTTCCTCGGCATCATCATCATTGCCGTACTCGGCAACTTCCCGCAGGTTCTGCCGGCTTTCCCGAACGCAAAGGGCGTTCTGAAGCCGATTTCCATGACGACGGTCATTCAGATGATCATGCTCGTCATCGCCGCTGCCATCCTGATTTTCTGCAAAGTCAACGCCAAAGACGTTGGCAAGAGCCAGGTCTTCCATGCCGGCCTCGGCGCAGTCGTCTGCGTTTACGGTGTTGCCTGGATGGCTGATACGTGCTTCACGAACCACATGACGGAGCTCAAGGAACTCATCGGCGGCCTCGTTCAGGCTTATCCGTGGACGTACGCCCTGGCACTCTTCCTCACGTCGAAACTCGTTAACTCGCAGGCTGCTGCTGTTTCCATCATCGTGCCGCTGGCTCTGACCATCGGCGTGGACCCAGTCGTCATCCTGTCCTTCATCTCGGCCTGCTACGGTTACTTCTTCCTGCCGACGTATCCTTCGGACCTCGCCTGCATCAACTTCGACCGTTCCGGCACGACGCATATCGGTAAATATGTCCTGAACCACAGCTTCATGATCCCGGGCCTGCTCGGTGTCTTCACGGGCTGCGTGGTCGGCTATATCATTGCACATATCCTTTACTAATTATGAGGGGTCTGTCAGCATGAAAAGGGGAGACACTTTGTGTCTCCTTTTTTTCATAGGAAAAATATAGAAAGGATTTTGATTTTATGAAGGAGTATACATTCCATTACGGCCATGGCACGAAAAGTTTTTCTCTCGATGAGACGAAGGTCATCAAGGAAGTCGATATGCCGGCCGTCAAGCCGCTGACGGATGTCCGTCAGGCCGTACTTGACGCGATTTATCATCCGATTGGCCAGAAGCCGATCAATGAGGTCATCAAGCCAGGCGATACCGTGACGTTTATCTGCAATGACCCCACGCGTGTTGCCAACAGCTTTGATTTCATGCCGGTGCTCGTTGACGAGATGAATAAGCTCGGTGTGCCTGATGAGAATATGCAGATTGTGTTCTCGCTCGGTACGCACCGTCTGATGACCAAAGAGGAAATGGCGGAGGGTGTTGGTGAAGACGTTGCCAAGCGCCTTAAGATGTACAACAGCGACTGCAATGTGCCAAGTGACTTTGAGTACTTTGGCACGACGAGCCGCTTTACGCCGGTGCTCATCAACAAGCACATCTGCCACAGCGACCACGTCATCCTGACGGGCACAATTGTGCATCATTATTTCAGCGGTTACGGCGGCGGTCGCAAGGCCGTGCTGCCGGGCTGTGCCGCGATGGAGACTGTGCGCCATAACCACAGCTTCATGATGGACCCGAATGCCGGTCTCGGCCGCACCGTCGGCAACCCTGTCTACGAAGACCAGATGGAAGGCGTGGCACTCTGGGCTAAGGGCAGAAGCGTCATCCTCTTCAACGCGATTCTCGACGCCGAGCACCGCTTCCTCCGGATGTTTGCCGGCGATTATATCAAGGCCCATCAGGAAGCCTGCAGGTTCGTTGATGAAGTCTACGGTGTTAAGATCCCCGCACAGGCCGATATCACGATTGCGAGCTGCGGCGGTTATCCAAAGGATATCAACGTCTATCAGATGCAGAAAACCATGGATAATGCTGTGCTTGCGACGAAGCAGGGCGGCGTCGTCATCCTCTTGGCAGAGTGCGAAGAGGGCAGCGGCAGCAAGGTGCTTGAGGAGACCTGCCGCACGCTGAAGACGGCCGATGCTATCGAGGCCAAACTGCGCGAGCGCTTCCTCATCGGCGCCAACAAGGCGTATGCGATCACGCGCCTGACGAAGAAGGCTCATTTCATCCTCGTCACGGGCCTCGACCGAGCCCTTGCCAAGGATATGCTGTTTGACGGCGCTGTCGATACGGTGGAAGAAGCACTGAAACTCGCGGAGCAGTATGTCGGCAAAGACCCCAGATACATCCTGATGCCGACGGGCAGCCTTACGGTACCGCTTTACAAGCATTGATGCTCTCAAACCATATGGCAATATAGAAGAAAAATCCCTTCCGGAACTATGCAGTGCATGTTTCCGAAAGGGATTTTTTATCCGTTATGAATATATATCAATATGGAACTTGAATTTACTTTTTGTCAGAGGTAGCGGACGCTTTGGAGTCCGTTGGCGAAGTTTTGGCAGTTTTAGGTGCTTTTGCTTTGCGGTCTTCTTTGTCAGCCGAAGGTGCAGGCTGCTTGCTGTCTTCTTCCAGGGAGTTGCCCTTTAAAAGGTCTTTGCAGAAGTCAATGAAGGACTGGGCAGCCTTTGAAATGTAGCGGTCTTTTTTCCAGGCGAGTCCGACGTCGACGAAGACGGGGTCTGAGAGCGGCAGCGTCTTGAGGCCCGGTACTTCGTCTGCGACCATATCCAAAAGGAACGTGATGCCGACACCGTTAGCGACCAGGCCCTTGAGCGTATTGATCTGGTTGGACTCCAGCACGATGTTTGGCGTGACACCCGCTTCCTTCATGCGTCCGAGAATGGTCTGGCGCAGGAAAGAGCCTTCTTTTAAGAGGACGATCTTCGTATCGACGACATCGTCCATGGAAATGCTCTTCTTTTTCGCGAGCGGGCTGTCTGCGGGCACGCAGCAGACAATCTGGTTCTTGGACATGGGCAGCTGCTGCAGGCGGTTTGAGGCGCCCGAGAGGATGATGATGCCGAAATCGAGTTCATCGCGCTCGAGCTGTTCGCGGATGGACATCGAAGCTTCTTCGTGCATGAAAATGTCGAGGTGGGAGTAGCGGCGCTGGAAGCTCGAAAAGATGCGCGGGAAGAGGTAGGCGCCCATCATCGGCGGCACACCGATTTTGATGGTGCCTTTCTGGAGCTGCTTGTAGTCGTTGACTTCAAGCACGGCATCCTGGATGTTGCGCAGGGCCAGCTCGACCCGGTTCAGGAAGACAGCGCCCTCTGGTGTCAGGGCCAGCTGCTTCTGACTGCGGTCAAAGAGCTGTATGCCGAGCTCCGCCTCGAGTTTCTTGATGGCAACCGTGATGTTCGGCTGGGAAACACGCAGGCGTTCCGCAGCGCGGGTGATATTTCGCAGACGGCTGGCCATCTGGAAATATTCAAGTTGTCTGAGTTCCATGGGAATCGCTTCTTTCTTTATAAATTCGCTTTATTTAGTGCCATTATAACATATTTTTGATGAATATATGGTAGTATAACCAAAAATTATCAAAAATATTTTCGGTTTCTGTGAAAAATGCGGATTGCTCTGGAAAAATAACCTTTTTTTATCTGTTCGGGAGTGTTTATGATAATTTTCAGGGGCCGGAAGGAAATTGGCGGGCTGACAGGGAATTGTATATTAAAAAGATATTACGAAGGATATGAAGGAAACGAGGGGGAACTGCATTGATTCGGGGAATTGGTACGGACATCGTCGAGATTGCGCGCGTGGAGAAGGCCGTGAGCAAAGAGGCTTTTCGCGCGCGTGTCTATACAGAGGCAGAGCGCACTTACTGTGAGGGCCGCGGCAGGCAGAAGACGGCGAGCTACGCGGCGCGCTTTGCGGGCAAGGAGGCTGTGCTCAAGGCATTGGGAACGGGGCTGCGCGGCGGGACACTGCATGACATCGAGATCCTGCCCGATGACCTCGGGGCGCCGCAGGTGACGCTCAAAGGGTATTTTGCCACGCTGGCGCGCCGCAAGTCCGTCTCACATGTCTGGGTTTCGCTGAGCCATTCGCAGGCTTATGCCACAGCTCAATGCGTCGTGGAGGGATGAGCATGAAGATATCACTGGTAAAGGAAATGCGGGAAATCGACAGGCGTGCAGGCGAAGAATACGGCCTGCCCGAGCTCCTGCTGATGGAAAATGCCGGCCGCCAGACAGCGGCCGCGATGATTTCTCTCCTGGGTTCCGTAAAGGGGAAGACCATCTGCGTTCTCGCGGGCAGCGGCAATAACGGCGGCGATGCTTTTTCGGCAGCGCGTTACCTTTATAATGAAGGCGCCGCCATCAAATTGTTCCTGACAGGGAATCCGGAGCACATCAAGGCTTCGCCGTCTGTCATGCAGCAGGGCCTTGCGGCCATGGGGATTTCCGTGCACGGCCTTGCGGGAGAGCGCGATATGGACCGTCTGCGCCTGGCTCTGCGCTTTGCCGATGCCATCCTTGACGGCATTTTAGGCACGGGCTTCCGCGGTACGCTGCGCCCGCTTGTCAGGCAGGCCGTCGAACTCGTCAATGCGGCGAAAAAGCCCGTGCTCTCCATCGACATCCCGAGCGGCGTCGAGGCGGATACGGGCGGCGTCGCGGATATTGCGGTCAAGGCCGACTGCACGCTGACGCTCGGCCTGCCAAAGCCCGGACATTTCCTGAGCCCCGGGGCAGAGCATGCGGGAAAAGTCCTCGTCGACGGCATCGGCATTCCGTGGCCGCTCCTGGAGGATCCTGCCATCAAGCAGCGGGAAATCGATGATGAGCTTGCCGCTTCGCTGCTTCCCGCAAGGCCCAGGGCAGCGCATAAGGGCAGCTGCGGCCGCATTCTCGCCGCGGCCGGCTCGCGCGGCATGACAGGTGCAGCCGCGATGTGCTCGCTCGCGGCCCTGCGCGCCGGCTGCGGCATCGTGACACTGGCCGTCCCCGAGAGCCTGCAGCCCATCCTCGCGGGCAGGCTCACTGAGGTCATGACCAAGGCCATCCCCGAAGAGGAGCCGGGCATCCTGGGCGGCAGCAGGGCTCTGCAGGAAATCACTTCTTCGGCCGCTGCGTATGACGCCGTACTGATTGGTCCGGGGCTTGGCCGCGCTGAGGCCGCGCAGGCGCTTGTCCGCGCCCTTCTGCAGAATCTTGACAAGCCGCTGCTCCTTGACGCCGATGCCATCTATGCCTTAAGCGGCCAGCCGGAAATCCTGCGCGAGGCAAAGCATGTGCCTGTTTTAACGCCGCATCTTGGCGAGATGGCAAGGCTGCTCGGGCTCTCGGTATCCGACCTGCGCGAGGACCTCGTCGGCATGGCCCGTGAAGCGGCCCAAGAGTATCATGCTATTTTCGTCGTCAAGAGCGAGTGCACGCTTGTGGCTTATCCGGACGGACAGGTCTTTTTCACGACGAAGGGCAACGCCGGCATGGCGACGGCCGGCGCAGGCGACGTGCTCGCCGGCACGATTGCCGGACTCATGAAACAGATGCCGTATGAAAAAGCGCCGCTTTTGGGCGTTTACCTGCACGGACTGGCCGGCGACCTTGCCTATGCGGAAAAAGCGGAAGGACTCATCGCGGGCGATATCCTTGCAAAGCTGCCGGATGCGCGCCAAAAACTGAAATACATGGATGAAGCAATAGACATGTCGTTGCCAAAAAGACAATAATGCATATTGCGTGTAAAGTTTCCTATTTTTAGCCTGAGTACTATTGACAAACTGTACAGGCGGGACTATGATATAGATACTTTAACGGAAAGAAAAGAGGAGTTTTCAATGGCAAAAGTAGATATTGATTGGAACAACCTGGGTTTCGCTTATCAGCCGATTTCCCAGCGTTACGTTGCAAACTTTAAGGATGGAAAATGGGGCGAAGGTCATCTGACCGATGACGCAAATGTCACGATCAATGAATGCGCCGGCATCCTGCAGTACTGCCAGGAAGTCTTTGAAGGCCTCAAGGCATATAAGACGAAGGACGGCCGCGTCGTCACGTTCCGTCCGGACATGAATGCAAAGCGCATGATTGATTCGGCAAAGCGCCTCGAGATGCCGCCGGTTTCCGAGGAAATGTTCCTCGAAGCTGTCGATCAGGTTGTCGCAGCCAACAAAGACTGGATTCCTCCTTATGAGTCCGGCGGTGCCCTTTATCTGCGTCCGTATCTCTTCGCTACGGGCCCGGTCATCGGTGTTAAGCCGTCCGATGAATACCAGTTCCGTCTCTTCGGCACGCCGGTTGGTTCTTACTTCAAAAACGGCGTAAAGCCGATCACAATCTGCGTCAGTGATTACGACCGCGCTGCCCCGCATGGCACGGGCAACATCAAGGCCGGCCTGAACTACGCCATGAGCCTTTATCCGTACATCCTCGCTCATCAGAGAGGCTATGATGAGAACATGTACCTCGATGCTGCAACGCGTACGTACGTTGAGGAAACGGGCGGTGCCAACTTCCTGTTCGTCACGAAGGACGGCAAGATTGTCACGCCGAAATCCGACAGCATCCTGCCGTCGATTACGCGCCGTTCGCTCGTTACGATTGCCGAGCACCTCGGCTACACGGTCGAGCATCGTCCGGTCAAGTTCACGGAACTCAAGGACTTTGCCGAAG
Source organism: Mitsuokella apri (assembly GCF_051886055.1). Lineage (NCBI taxonomy): Bacteria > Bacillati > Bacillota > Negativicutes > Selenomonadales > Selenomonadaceae > Mitsuokella > Mitsuokella apri. The sequence continues at coordinate 35,783 of NZ_JBJEXT010000025.1, forward strand.
CCGGCCTCTGCGGCACGGCTGCTGTCATCTGCCCGGTCGGCAAGGTTGTCGGCAACGGCGAGACGATCGAGTTCCCGAGCGGCATGAAGGAAATGGGCCCTGTCCTCACGAAACTCTACAAGACGCTGCGCGGCATTCAGCTCTGCACGGTCGAAGCACCGGAAAAAGGCTGGGTTCGCGAAATCAAGTAAGCTGCGATTTGTTCATGGTCTGGCTGCCTTTGGCAGTCAGGCCATTTTGTTTGTCTTAGGAGTAAAAAATTTTGACAGTCACAAGGATTTTGCGGATAACGGCGAGAATAGCTTTATTGTAGATATATATATTGTAATTTATCGGACAGCAAATGTCTTTCTTTTCATTTTTCATTCATAAGGATTTGTCATTATAGTATTATCTTGTATTTATATTTAGGAGTTTTGCTTATGCCGTTTGAGCTGCCATACCCATTACAATTTCATGGTATCATCTCGACGATCGGGCCGATGGATATCCTCGATATCTTCATTGTGGCGGTCATCCTTTATAAAGTCTATGTCCTGCTGCAGGACACGCGCGCGATTACGCTCGTCAAGGGCATTCTCGTGCTCCTCGGCGTTACGATGGTCTGCAGCTGGCTCGAGCTGCACGTCATTTCGTGGCTGCTGCAGAAGGCGGTAACACTCTTGTTTGTCGCCTTGCCAATCGTCTTTCAGCCGGAACTGCGGCGCGCGCTCGAGCATCTCGGTCAGGGAAAGTTCCTCGGCCCGTCGGTGCTGCTTGATGATGAGGAAGCAAATTCGGTCGTCAATGAGCTCGCGAAGGCCGTCAAGGTCATGTCGGCCAACAAGACGGGCGCACTCATCGTCATCGAACGCGATATGGGCCTCAACGATATCAGCGCTACGGGCATCCAGATTGATGGCCTGATTACCGCGGATTTTCTTTTGAACGTCTTTATCCCGAATACGCCGCTGCATGACGGTGCGGCCGTTGTGCGCGGCAAGCGCCTCATCGCGGCCGGCTGTCTTTTGCCGCTGACGGAAAATCGTTCGCTCTCGACGGAGCTCGGCACGCGCCACCGCGCGGCCATCGGCCTTTCCGAGCAGTGCGATGCCTTAATCGTCGTCGTCAGTGAGGAGACGGGCACGATTTCCGTCGCGGAGAACGGGCGCATGGTCCGTCACCTCGACACGGAAAAACTCAAGAATATCCTGCGGCCGGCGTTCACTTCCCCGCAGAAGGGACTCAGGGAGATCATCCGGAACTGGAGGAAGAAGAAATGATGTCTAGATTGCGCAATATTGTGCAGCATAATCTGCCGGCGAAGGTTCTGGCCCTTGTCATTGCGGTCATTCTCTGGGGCTATGTCATGAACGACCAGAATCCTTCCATCGAGAATACGTATACGGTACAGCTCGATGTCGTCAATGCGCCGGATGGCTATAAAATCACGAAAGATGCCTCGACCATCAAGCTGCGCGTCCGCGGTCCGCGCTCGCTGTTTGTCTCGGCGACGGACAGCGATTTCAAGGCATATGTAGACCTTGCAAAAGTTGAAGAGGGCAAGCACGCGGTTAAGGTACAGACCGTGCTGCCGCAGGGCTTTGAGCTTGTCGAGGCCAAGCCGGACACCGTGACGTTTACACTCGAACGCATCGTGCAGAAAACGATGAAGGCCGAGTTCATCGTGACGGGCTCGACGGCACCGGGTACGACCGTCGCGCATATCGAGCCGTCGGTCGAAAATGTCACGATTGAAGGTGCGGAGTCCGATGTCAAGGAAGTCACGCGCGTCATCGGCTATGTCGGCCTTGCGGGCAATGGCGACGATTTCAAACTGAAGGTGCCGCTGACGGCCATCAACGCCGATGGGCGTGAGGTCTCGGGCGTTACCGTCAAGCCGGCTTCAGCTGAGGTCAGCGTGCAGCTGGCCCGCGGCCTCATGAAGAAAATCGTCACGGTCAAGCCGGTCTTGGGCGACAGCCTGCCCGATGGCTACGAAATCGGCTCTGTCAAGACGGACCCTGTGAAAATCGAGATAGCCGGACCGGAAAACGTCCTCTCGAAGATTACAAGTATCGAGACGGAGAAAATTTCACTTGACGGCCTGACGAAGACAACGGACAAGAATGTCCAGCTCGCACCGTCGGACGGTGTCACGGTGACGAATAACAGCGTGACGGTCCACATCGAAGTCAGGGCGAAGAAAAAAACGCCTGCGTCTTCACCTTCTGCGACGAGTTCGTGATTTATAGTTCAGCAATTTAAAAATAGTTGATAGGAGGTCTGCAATGATCCGCATTCGCAATCTGGCTGTGCCGTTCACAGAGACGGCCAGCCTCAAAGATCTTGCAGCCAAGCGTCTCATGTTACCACCTCAGCAGCTTGATGAGGTGGTAATTGTGCGTAAGGCTGTCGATGCGCGCCGCTACCACGGTGCGCCCATTGAGTTTGTCTACATGCTCGACGTGAAGCTCGACAAAAAACTTGAAAAAAAGGTCCTGCAGAAAATGAAACGGGACCGCAATGTCGAGGGCGTAAGCAAGCCGCCCGCCGCGGCAAAGCTGCCCAATCTCAAGCTTGAAAAGCGGCCCGTCGTCGTGGGCTTCGGTCCGGCCGGCATGTTTGCGGCGCTGACGCTCGCGCGTCACGGCTGCGAGCCCATTGTGCTCGAGCGCGGCCATGACGTCGACACGCGCCATGAGGATATCAAGAAGTTTTGGCAGTGCGGGGCCCTCGACGTCCAGTCGAATGTGCAGTTCGGCGAGGGCGGCGCGGGGACATTCTCCGACGGCAAGCTCACGACGCGCATCAACGATGTGCATATGAAAGATGTCATCGAGGCGTTTGTCGCGGCGGGAGCACCTGAGGAAATCCGCTATCTGCACAAACCGCATATCGGCACGGATATCCTGCGGGAGGTTGTGCGCAACATTCGCAAAGAAATCATCCGCCTCGGCGGGACCGTGCGTTTTTCTTCGCAGGTTACGGACCTTGAGCTCGGCGCGGAGGGCGTTGAGGCCGTCATCATCAACGATGAGGAACGCCTTGAAACGGACGTTGTATTCTTCGGCATCGGTCATTCGGCGCGCGATACGTACCAGATGCTGCTCTCGCGCGGCGTCGCCATGGAGGCCAAGCCTTTTGCCATGGGCGTGCGCATCGAGCATCCGCAGGAATTCATCGACCGCGCACAGTACGGCGAGGATGCAGGGAACCCGCTCCTGCCTGTGGCCGACTATGCCCTGACCTACAAGGACCCCGTGACGGGGCGCGGCGCGTATTCCTTCTGCATGTGTCCGGGCGGCTATGTCGTCGCGGCGGCTTCCGAAAAGGACCGCGTCGTCACGAACGGCATGAGCAACTACAAGCGCGATTCGGGCATCGCGAACAGTGCCCTGCTCGTGCAGGTCGCACCTGCTGACTTCGGTCAGGAAGTGCTCGCCGGCATGCACCTGCAGCAGAAGCTCGAGAGTCTGGCCTTTGACCTCGGCGGCCGCAATTACTTTGCGCCGGTGCAGACGGTCGGTGATTTCCTTAAGGGAACGAGCGGCTCGCAGGAATTTTTGACGAAGCCGACATACGCACCGGGGGTCAGGGCGGCGGATTTGCACCGCTGCCTGCCGGATTTCATCACGAAGACACTCGCGGGGGCTCTCCCTTATTTTGACCGCAAGATTGCGGGCTTTGCCAACGAGGGCGCCGTCATGACGGGCGTTGAGACGCGTTCTTCGGCGCCGTGCCGCATCCGCCGCGACCGCGCGACGTTTGTCGCCGAGGCGACGCCGGGGCTTTACCCGATGGGCGAGGGCGCAGGCTACGCGGGCGGCATCATGAGCGCCGCGGTCGACGGCATGAAAGCCGCACTTGCATTTTTAAGCGAAAATGTGCATACTAATAAGATGTAGAGTTTTGTAAAACGAAAATTGAAACCTCAGGGGGAAAGAATTATGGCAAGATTATTTGGTACAGACGGTGTCCGCGGCGAGGCAAATGTCACGCTGCTGCCGGAGATGGCTTACCGCCTCGGCCGTGCCGCTACGCTTTATTTTGGCAAAGAGTCCGACGAACAGCCGCTCATCATCATCGGCCGCGATACGCGCATTTCGGGCGAGATGTTTGAGTCGGCCCTGACAGCCGGCATCTGCTCGGCAGGCGGCCGTGCCATGCTCGCCGGCATCATCCCGACGCCGGCCATTGCGTATCTTGCACGCAAGCACAAGGCCAAAGCCGGCATCGTCATCTCGGCTTCGCACAATCCGTTCCACGACAACGGCATCAAATTCTTCGGCGGCGACGGCTACAAACTGCCGGACTCCGTTGAGGACGAGCTCGAGGCCATCGTGCACCAGCTTGAGACGGATGACAACTTCGCACGTCCGTCCGGCGCTCATATCGGCCATATCGAATACCGCACGGACCTTCTGAACCAGTATATGGAATTCGTGCTTTCGACCTGCAAGGAACGTTTCGACGGCGTCAAGGTCGTGCTCGACTGCGCGAACGGTGCTGCCTACGAGGCCATGCCGAAAATCCTGCGCCATCTCGGTGCGAACGTCAAGGTCATTCATGCGCTGCCGAACGGCACGAACATCAACGACGGCTGCGGCTCGACGCATCTTGAGTCGCTGCAGAAAGCCGTCCTCGAGAATCATGCGGACTTCGGCATTGCGCATGACGGCGACGCCGACCGCTGCCTCTGCGTCGACGAAAAGGGTCAGGTCATCGACGGCGACCACATCCTCGTCATGTGCGCGATGGATATGATGAAGGAAGGCAAGCTTCCTTATAATACGGTCGTCACGACGGTCATGGCCAACATCGGCTTCCATCAGGCCATCAAAAAGGCCGGCGGCCGCGCTGAAATCACGAAAGTCGGCGACCGCTACGTCCTCGAGAACATGCTGAAGAACGGCTATAAAATTGGCGGCGAACAGTCCGGCCACATCATTTTCACGGACTTCTCCACGACGGGCGACGGCCTCATCACGGCCCTGCAGGTCCTTTCCTCGCTGAAGCGCAGCGGCCGCAAGGCTTCGGACCTCACGGCCCTGATGACGACGTATCCTCAGCTGCTCGTCAACGTCAAAGTCGCGACGAAGGAAGGCTGGGAAGAGAACGAGGCCATCAAAAAGGCCATTGCCGAGGGCGATAAGGAACTCGGCGAGAACGGCCGCATCCTCGTGCGTCCTTCGGGAACGGAGCCTCTGATCCGCGTCATGGCTGAAGGTCCGGATCAGGAACAGCTTGACCGCATCTGCCATGCCATCGCCGACGTCGTCAAGAAGGAACAGGGCTGAGGTGTATGAAACGCGCTGTTCTGCTCGTGAGCTTTGGCGCGTCTCACGATGATTCGCGCCGGCTTACGCTCGATGCCCTTGCAGAGGACTTTAAGGCGGAATTTCCAGAAGCTGTCATTTGTCAGGCCTATACGTCCGTCTTTATTCGCAAAGCCCTTGCAAAACGCGGCATTCATATCGATTCGCTTACAGAAGCCCTTGAACGCCTCGCGGAAGAAGGCATGGAGGAGGTGCTCGTGCAGCCGACGTATATGACGCCGGGGGAAGAATACGAGCAAAAAGTCCTCGCCGTCGTGCCGTCCTACAAGGACCGCTTCAAGCGTCTCATCGTCGGGGAACCCGCCTTTGTACGTGAAGAAGATTACGCGAAAAATCTCTTAGCTATCTGCCAAAGCATTTTCCTGCCGCGCGGCACGGACCTCGTGCTCCTCGGACACGGTTCGCCGCACCGGCACAATCCCGTCTACGAGCGCCTGCAGCGGGAAATCGACGCGCAGGGACTGCCCATCCACGTCGGCGTGCTCGAATCGACGGACACGCCGGACTTTGCGATGGTGCTGAAGAGACTGCAGGCCCGCAGAGCCCAAAAAGTTCTCCTGGCACCGCTGCTGCTGACGGCCGGCATGCATGTCGAACGGGATTTGGCCGGCGAGGACGAGACTTCATGGAAGTCCCGCCTTACGCAGGCCGGCTTTGCCGTCAGCACCATCGTGCAGGGACTCGGCGAGTCGCCGTATTTCCGTGCAATTTACATCGACAAGGCAAGAAGACTCCTTGGATAATTCGCAAGCGAGACAACAAAACTTCATGGTGATGTTCTTATGATAGAAGGTCCTGCATCCAATTACGGGTGCAGGGCCTTTTCTATTTACGGCATTACAGCAAGGGAAGAAAAATTCATGGCAGGGCGGGGAGAAAGCCTGTGCTGTTTTTATTGACAGTCTTTTTGGAAAAGGGTACGATGAAAAAGAGCCTGCCCCTGCAGGCGTATAGTTTCTTATTTGGTCTATAGAAAGGACTGGTTGACATGTTAGGAGGATATTTGCGATGACGAACGGGATTTTTTTTGGTATTGGCGTCGGACCGGGCGACCCGGAGCTTTTGACCGTCAAGGCCATCAAGGCCATCCGTCAGGCAGATGTGCTGATTGCACCGAAGACGGAGAAAAAGGACGGCAGTGTGGCGCTCTCGATTGCGCGGCCCTATCTGAAAGAGGACATCGAGATTGTCTATCAGGTATTTCCGATGGTCCGGGATTTCGCTGAGGATACGGGAGCTTGGGAACACAATAAGGCAGAGATTCTAGCGCTTTTGCATCAGGGCAAAAATGTGGCGTTTTTGACCCTTGGCGACCCGATGTTTTTCAGTACGTATATTTACGTTTATCGTCTGCTGGAACACGAAGATGTCCAGATTGAGACGATTCCGGGCGTGCCGGCCTTTGCGGCGATTGCGAGCAAAAGCGGTGTGCCGATTGTCGAAGGGAATGATATCCTTTCCATCATTCCCGCTACAGCCAAGCCGGAAAAAATCCAACAGGCCATGGCTGTCTCCGATAATGTGGTCCTGATGAAGGTCTATAAGAACTTTAAGGATGTCGTAGGGATGCTCAAAGGACAGGACCTGCTTGAACATGCCGTGCTTGTGAGCCGCGCCGGCCTTGACGGCGAACGCGTGCTGCACAGCCTTGAACATCATCAGGACGAAAAACTCAACTATCTCTCGACCATCCTGACGCGGCGAAACGTTTCGCAGCAGGATGAAGATAAAGCATGAGAGCTGAAGGAGGATTATCATGAGACGGACAGCCATGTTGAAATGTCTCACAAGTATCAGTATGCTGCTTTTACTGCTCGTGTCTTTTGCAGGCTGCGGCAGTCAGCAGAATACCTCGCAGGGCTCAGGCACAGCCAGTCAGGAACATTTTGCCGTCATTCACGATGCCATGGGCCGCGATGTCGTGCTTGCAAAAAAGCCGGAGCGCATCGTCGTGACTTCGGCCTCGTTTCTCGAGCCCTTGCATGAAGTCGGCGGCGACGTCGTCGGACGGCCGGACTCCAAGACGAAGATGCCGGACTATGCCAAAGACAAAATGAGCGTCGGCAAAGTCTACCAGATTGATGTCGAGAAAGTGCTCGCGTGTGAACCGGACCTCGTCATCGTCAACAAAGGCATGAACGAGAAGCTCGTCAATACATTGGAAGAAAACGGCATCAAGACCGTCGTGCTCGACATGAAGAGCTACGACGACGTCAAGGATGAAATTCGCGCCATGGCCAAGATTACGGGCGAAGAGCAGAAGGGCGAGGACCTCATCGCTTCGATGGACCAGAAGATTGCGGATATCAAGGCGAAGATTCCTGCCGACAAACACCGCGTTTCGATTATTCACAGCACGAATCAAGGCCTGACCATACAGCTCGATGGCAGCATTGCCGGCTGCACGGCCAAAATGCTCGGCTGGGACAATGTCGCCTCGGGCATGACGCCGCTTGAGAAAAATCCGGACGCCGCGCCCTACAGTATGGAAACGCTCGTCGAGCAGAATCCGGAAGTCATCTTCGTGACGAGCATGGGCAAAATCGAAGAGGCCAAAGCCGGCATGGATAAGACGATGCAGGAAAATCCGGCTTGGCAGACAGTCGAAGCTGTCAAAAACGGCCGCGTCTACTATCTGCCGCAGGACCTCTTTTTGCTGAGTCCGGGCATCCACTATCCGGAAGCCGTTGAAACGATGGCCAAATGCCTCTATCCGGAGGCCTTCAATAAGTGAGCAGGGAGATTTCGCAAATGAGAAGGACGGCAGAAGCAGGCAGAAGGCGGCAGGCAGGGAAACTTGTCATCTGTTTTGTGCTTTTTGCCGTGCTGTTTTTGACGGGCGGGCTTGTCAGCATTATGCTGGGTTCGGTAGAGATTCCTGCTGCAGAGATATTGTCTGCCCTTGCAGGCGGGCAGGCCGGCACGCACGCGCAGATTCTCATGAACATCCGGCTGCCGCGCACCATCGTCGCCGCACTTGTCGGCATCGACCTCGCACTTTCGGGCGCCATATTGCAGGCCATCATGAAGAATCCTCTGGCCGATCCTCACATCATCGGTATTTCGTCAGGCGCAGGACTCATGGGCATCATTGTCCTGCTGCTTTTTCCTGCTTATACGGCTCTTGTCACGCCGGCGGCGTTTCTCGGCGCAATGGGTGCGGCCATGCTCATCTACCTGCTCGCGTGGAAAAACGGCATCCAGCCCATCCGCATTATACTCGCCGGCGTGGCTGTCTCCGCGTTTCTCGGCGCGGGCATTTCGGCCCTGATGATTCTCTACAGCGACCGCGTGCACAGCGCTCTTTTGTGGATGGTCGGCGGCCTTTCGGCACGCAGCTGGCCGCATGTTGCCATGCTCTGGCCCTATACGCTCGCGGGCGGCATTTTGGCGCTGCTCGCGGCGCGCCACCTCAATATCCTGCAGCTCGGCGATGAGATGGCCAAAAGCCTTGGCCTGCGCGTCGAGCTCACAAGGCTCCTTTTGACGGCCGTCGCGGCTCTGCTCGCGGCCAGTGCCGTCTCCGTCGTCGGCCTTCTCGGCTTTGTCGGGCTCATTGTGCCGCATATGGCAAGGCTGCTCGTCGGTTCCGACTGCCGCGTGCTGCTGCCGGCCTCGGCTCTTTTGGGTGCAGCCGTGCTCATGTACAGCGATACGTTTGCGCGCGTGGCCTTTGCGCCCATAGAGCTGCCCGTCGGCATCATCATGGCGGCCCTCGGCGCGCCGTTTTTCCTGTTCCTTTTGAGGAGGCAGCTATGAGACTTTCGGCAGAGCATCTTTCGTATCAGATAGAAGGGAAGGAGATTCTCAGGGATATTTCCCTGACGTTTCCCGAAGGGAAGCGCACGGCCATTATCGGGCCGAACGGGGCGGGCAAGTCGACACTGCTGCGCCTGCTTGCGGGTCTCATTAAGCCATCACAGGGAAAAATCCTGCTCGATGACCAGGATATTCAGGCCATCGGGCGGCAGAAACTGGCACAAAATCTTGCCGTGCTGCCTCAGGGCGCTGCGGCACCGCCGGATACGACGGTAAGGCGCCTTGTGGATTATGGCCGTTTCCCGTACCGCTCGTACTTCCGCGCGGGGAATCCCCAAGACGACCGCAAGGCCGTGGAGTGGGCCATGAAAGTCACGCAGGTCAAGGATTTTGAATCGCGGCAGGTCGCGTCCCTTTCAGGCGGCGAGCGTCAGCGCGCTTTTCTCGCGATGGCCCTCGCGCAGCAGCCTGAGATTTTGCTGCTCGACGAGCCGACGACGTATCTTGACATTGCGCATCAGCTTGAGGTCATGCAGATCATCCGGGAAGTCAATGAACGCTATGGCATGACGGTCATCATGGTGCTGCACGACATCAACCACGCCCTGCAGTACGCCGATGAGGCAGTCGTGCTGGCGAATCACCGTGTCGTCAGTCAGGGCAGGCCTGACAAAGTCATCTCGGTCGGACTGCTCGCCGATGTATTTGGCGTCCGGGCAGAGCGTTTCGTGAATGAGCAGGGGCATACCGTGCTCTCGCCGACTGGATTGGTCGATACGATGAAAAATAAAAAGAAGCCTTTTTTGAAATGAACTTTTAGGGTTTTCCGTGTCTTTGCGGAAGCCCCTTTTTTATTGGCAGCAAGGTGCAGTGCGGTGAAAAGACAGGAAGAAAAAATAGGAAAGCAGAGTGCATTCTTTATTTATCTGTATGAAAGTGTTCAATTTTATAATGCGATTGAAATTTTTTATCAAAAAGATACGAAACTGTCTTGACATATGAGAATGAGATAGGCTATCATAGTCACATAAGAAATAATCTCATTATCATGTTTATTCATTCAGGAGGCGTTTTGATTTGACACTGAAAGACGGGAAAACCGGCATGACGCTGAAGATCGTCAAGATCAATGAATCGGATCTGAAACAGCGCATGATGACGATGGGCCTGATTCCGGGCACAAAAGTCAAAGTACTGCGTTCGGCTCCGCTCGGCGACCCTATCGCCATTGGCGTTCGTTCGTATAACCTTGCCCTGCGCAAGGAAGATGCAGAAAACATCGAAGTTCAGCAGGTCGGCTGACCACTGGAGAAACGGTACAAAGCAGCAAGGCTGAATCCCTGAAGTTTTGTCAGGGGAAGGAAGCAGCGAAAGGAGACGTATTTTTCACTTATGTCAACATTAGCAGTAGCATTGACCGGCAATCCGAATACCGGTAAATCCACTATTTTCAATGAGCTCACGGGCGCACGCCAGAAAATCGGCAACTGGCCGGGCGTCACGGTCGATAAAAAAGTCGGTTACACGCGCTATAAAGACCGCGCGATTTCCATCGTCGACCTGCCGGGCACATACAGTGTCAACGCGCGCAGCCCGGAAGAGAAAATCGTCATTGATTATCTCATGAACAACAAACTCGACCTCGTCATGGACGTTGTCGACAGTTCCAACATCGAACGCAACCTCTTTTTGACGGTACAGCTCTTGGAGCAGGGCATTCCGCTTCTTATCGACCTCAACATGCAGGACGATGCCAAACGCCGCGGCGTCAAGATCGACACGAAGAAGCTGGAAGAAGCCATCGGCATGCCGGTTGTCGAGACCGTCGGCCGCAGCAGCAAGAGCACGAAGAAGCTGCTCGATGTCTTCACGAGCACGGTCATGGCCAACTATCATGTGAGCCCGCAGGTGCAGGAGCACATCGATAAGGTCAATGCCATCAAGGCCAGCAGCAAATCCGAGAACGAAAAAGACGAGGCCATCATCGAGGCACGCTATGCTCTGATTGATAAAATCATGGCACAGGCCGTCGACATGGGCAATGTCGGCCAGTCCACCTCCGAAAAGATTGACCATTATCTTGCCAACGGCTTCCTCGCCCTGCCGATTTTCCTGCTGATCCTCTATGCGGTCTTCCAGATCACGTTCACGTGGATCGGCCAGCCAATCGCCGATTTCCTCGACGATGCTATCAATACGGATTTTGTTGATTTCATGACGGACTTCCTCACGTATGCCGGTGTGGCTGACTGGATGGTCTCGCTCGTCTGCGATGGCATCATCTCCGGTGTCGGTGCCGTCCTGACGTTCGTACCGCTGATTTTTGTCCTGTTCTTCTGCCTGTCCTTCCTTGACGGCACGGGCTACATGGCCCGCATCGCCTTCATCATGGACCCGATCATGCGCCGCTGCGGCCTGACGGGCAAAGGCGTCATGCCGCTGATGATGGGCTTTGGCTGCGGTGTACCGGCCATCATGGGTGCGCGTGCTCTCGATTCTGAGAAGGACCGCATGATTTCCATCCTCGTCACGCCGTTTTTGACCTGCGGTGCGAAGCTGCCAATCATGGCGCTGTTTGCCGCGATGTTCTTCCCGGACAATGCCGCGAATGTCGTCTTTGCGATGTACGTCATCGGCATGGTCATGGCCATTGTCGTCGCCAAGGGCCTCGGCTCCACAATTTTCAAGGACAAGGGTTCGACGTTCCTGCTCGAGCTGCCGCCGTACCGCGTGCCGGATATGAAGACGGTCCTGCTTGAGACTTGGGATAAGGGCAAGGGCTACCTCATCAAAGCTGGTACGATTATCTTCGCCGCATCCGTTCTTCTCTGGGTTATGTCCAACTACAACTTCAGCGGCCCGTGCGAGATTGAAGATTCCATCCTCGCCATGGTCGGCAGCTGGATGTCCAATCTCTTCGTCTTCCAGGGCTTCAATACTTGGGAAGCCGGCGCTGCTGTTCTTTCCGGCATCATGGCGAAAGAGACGGTTGTTGCAACCATCGGTATCCTCTATGGTGCCGGCGATGTTTCGACCGAGGCAGAGGATGCCGCAGATACGGCTACGACGATGATGCAGACGGGCATGGCTACGGCTTTTACGAGTCTTTCGGCCTTTGCTTTCATGGTCTTCTCGCAGCTTTACACGCCGTGCGTCACGGCCCTCGGCACCATCAAGAAAGAAGCCGGCGGCTGGAAGTGGGTTGCCTTCTCGGCCATCTACATGTTCGCCATTGCCTGGTTCGTTTCGCTGCTCGTCTATCAGATCGGCCGTCTGCTGGGCTTTGAATAAGCCGCGGTACGATGTCTGAAGCATAAAAATATGATATAATGATTTCGTTAGGAGGGATTCTTATGGCAACCTTTATTGTAGGAGCAATCATCACGGTGGGGCTCTATTACGCTCTGCGTCATGTCTATCGCAATTTCCGCATGGGACGCGAGGACTGCTGCGGCGGCAACTGTGCAGCCTGCAGCGGGCACTGCGCGGGTGGCCATGCCGTCCTGCCGAAAAAAAGCGCCTGATGGCAGTGTAAAACGCCACAAATAAATTTATGAGTTCCCCGTCATCTGTCAAGCAGCTCTCTTATGGGTAGACAGAGGCGGGGAACTGTGCTATCATAAGCAATAGAGATTTGTCTTTGAGGCGGGGAGCATTTCCCCACCGGCGGTAGAGCCCGCGAGCCCTGGACTTCTGGGGCATGATCCGGTGAGATTCCGGAGCCGACCGTATAGTCGGGATGAGAAAAGGCATGTACGTGTTACTGGCATGTAGTGAAGCCGTCGGCAAAGATTGGATATCTTTGCTGGCGGCTTTTTGTTTTCTCGAGTCTCATAAGCAGATTCATCCAATAACAGGAATTCTGAGGTGATGAAGAATGCAGGATGAAGATTTTATGCGCGAGGCATTGGCGCTGGCGCGCAACGCGGAGGGACGCACGTCGCCGAACCCCATGGTCGGTGCGGTTATCGTGCGTGACGGACGCATCATCGCGGCCGGCTGGCACAGGAAAGCCGGCACGCCGCACGCGGAAGTCCACGCGCTGCGCATGGCCGGGGACCTCGCAAAGGGCGCGACGCTCTATGTGACGCTGGAGCCGTGTTCGCACTATGGCCGCACGGGCCCCTGTGCCAAGGCCGTGGCGGAAGCCGGCATCAAGCGTGTGGTCATCGCGATGAAGGACCCGAACCCGCTGGTATCAGGCCGCGGCATCGAGATTCTCGAAGAAGCCGGTGTCGAAGTCAAGTGCGGCGTGCTGGAAGAAGAAGCGCGCCGGCTCAATGAGGTGTTCCTCAAGTGGATTCCTCATAAGATGCCGTTTGTCGTTCTGAAAACGGCCATGACGCTTGACGGCAAGATTGCGACGTACACGGGCGAGTCCCAGTGGATTACGAACGAGGCCTCAAGGCTGCGCGTTCATGAATACCGCGACATCTACGACGGCATCCTCGTCGGCATCGGCACGGTGCTGCGCGATGACCCGAGCCTGACGACGCGGCTGCCGGACCACACGGGCAAAAACCCCGTGCGCATCATTGTCGACAGTCAGGCGCGCACGCCGCTCACGGCCAAAGTCGTGACCGACGGCAAGGCGCGGACCATCATCGCTGTGACGGAACAGGCCCCGATGGAGCGCATCAAGGCCCTCGAAAACGCGGGGGCAGAGGTCATCACGGCGGGGGCTGGTGAGCATGTCGACCTGCGGGACCTCATGCAGCAGCTCGGCCAGAAGGAAATCTGCTCCGTCTTTGTCGAGGGCGGCGGCCGCATCAATTTTTCTTTGCTGCAGGCCGGCCTCGTCGACAAGGTCTACGCCTTTATCGCGCCGAAAATCATCGGCGGCAGTGAGGCTTTGACCCCGGTCGAGGGCGAGGGCTTTGCCTCGCTCCATGATGCTGTGACACTTCGCGATGTCAAGGTCGAGACCATTGACGGCGATATCCTGCTCACCGCTTATACGAAACATTGACTTTCGCATGAATCATGGTCTTGTTTCGGAGAGGAGTAGATATGTTTACAGGAATCATAGAAGAACTCGGCACGGTGGAACGTATCGGCGGCGGCAGTCTCGTCATCGGTGCGAAGAAAGTCCTGACGGATGTGCAGGTCGGCGACAGCATCTCCGTAAACGGCATCTGCCTGACGGTCACGTCCTTTGACAGCCGCCATTTCACGGCCGATGTCATGCCGGAGACCGTAAGACGCACGTCGCTTTCGGAGCTGCGTCAGGGCAGTCCCGTCAATCTCGAGCGCGCGCTGACGCTTTCCTCGAGGCTCGGCGGCCATATCGTCAGCGGCCATATCGATGGCACGGGCACGATTGTCTCGCTGAAGGAAGAGGGCAATGCCATTCTCATGAAAGTGACGGCGGAGCCTGCCATTCTGCGCGGCATCGTCGAAAAGGGCTCGGTGGCTCTCGACGGCATCAGCCTGACCGTGGCCGAAGTCACGGATACGGACTTTACCGTTTCGCTGATTCCGCATTCGCGCGAGGTCACGAATCTCGGCACGAAGAAGAAGGGCAGCCTGCTGAACATTGAGAACGACATCATCGGCAAATACGTCGAGAAGATGATGCAGGGTTCGTACCTGCCCGCAGCGGCAGGACAGCCCAAAGAGGCTGCCGCGTCAAAACTCACGCGGGCCTTCCTGCTCGAGAACGGTTTTTGAGCAAAAAGCTTCCTTATTATATAGGACAATACAATAAAGAAAACGATAGATAGAATCTAAGAATTGGAGTGAACAATATGTCAGACTTTGCAACGGTGGAACAGGCCATCGAGGATATCAAGAACGGCAAAATGGTCGTTGTCGTCGACGATGAGGACCGTGAGAATGAGGGCGACCTGATTGTCGCCGCGGAAACGGTCACGCCGCAGGACATCAACTTCATGGCGACGTATGCCAAGGGGCTCATCTGCACGC
>NZ_JBJEXT010000026.1:0-12422 GCF_051886055.1 Mitsuokella apri
TTGCCGAGGTCCTGCTGCTGCGTCACGACGATGTTGAGCTGGTCGCCGGCGCGCAGCAGATAATCCTTGGTGTTGAGTGCGGGCGAAGCCTCGGGGCGCGGCGTCGCGGCCTCTACCTGCTTGATGATGTCGGACTCTTTAAGTTTTTTCTGCTTTTTGGGCTTTTGAGTCTGCGTGGACTGAGCTGCCTGAACCGGCTGAACTGGCTGCGCGGACTGGGCCGCGGCCATATCGGCGGCAACGCGGCTCGGGTCCTCGTAGGAATATGAAGAAGAGGCGGCGAAAACTTCGGGCGCGCTGAGGGCCAGACAGACGGCCAGCGCGAGCATGGATTTTTTAAGCAAGATACGTTCCCTTCCTAATATATAGAATCGATAGAGATGAATGCGGATTGATAATTGATAAGTTCGGCTGCGTTCAGCCAAACAGGCGGCTGAAGAAGCCTTTTTTCTTTTTTTGCCATTTTTGCGGGACATCGGGATAGAGCACCCGGCCCTTCAGGATGAACCCGGCGTTCTCTGCGGCCTGCTGCCAGAGGCTTTCTTTTTTCTCTTTGGCCGCGAGCTTGTCGAGGACTTCGTGGGCCTCGCGCAAATCCGTCGTGCGGAATTCGACGCGGTGGCCGTCGCTGCCGAGGAAGTGAATGAGGCCGTTATGATAGAGTTCTTCGACGCGCGTCTGGCATTTCGGACCGAAGTAGCCCGTGAAACTGCCCGCGTTGCACTGGTAGAGGATTCCCTTTTCGGCCCAGCTCAGCAGGCGCTCCTTGTCGGCTAAAATTTGCGGGAAACGCTCGATATGCGCGAGGACAGGCCAAAAGCCCCGCAGCTGCAGGGCAAAAAGCATATGTTCCGCGATGTCGGGCTGGGTCTGGTCCGTGAACTCAAGCAGCACGTAGGGGCTGCCCGCCAGGCAGTAGTCGCGCGAGCCTTTTTCAAGAAAGCGCATGACGTCGCCGTTGAACTCGATTTCCGCGCCCGTATGGATGCGGATGGGGATTTTGGCGTCCGCTGCGGCTTTTCGCAGGGCCTCGGCCTTTTCCTCAATCGTCTG
Organism: Mitsuokella apri; assembly: GCF_051886055.1. NCBI lineage: Bacteria > Bacillati > Bacillota > Negativicutes > Selenomonadales > Selenomonadaceae > Mitsuokella > Mitsuokella apri. The sequence continues at coordinate 1,054 of NZ_JBJEXT010000026.1, forward strand.
CCAGGCGGGAATGACGCCGTGCCGGTTGACATGGGGCGTCGCGATGATGTCCGTGACGCCCGAGGCGACGGACATGCGCAGCATCGCTAGGGACATTTCCATATTTTCGGAGCCGTCGTCGATATTCGGCAGAATGTGGGAGTGAATGTCAATCATTTATCAAATCGTTCCTTAATGTAAAAGATGTATTGCAAAATGATTTATCTCAGTGTATAAAGCATACTGTTTTGACAGTATGAACGCTTATTATAATAGCACAGGCAACGGGCTGTGACAAGACAGTTTTCTTCCTATATATAGGAGATTTGTCACAGGCAGGCCGGATTTTGGCACGAAGGTTTCGCTAACGATTATTAAAAAATTTTTATGATGCCAGGGCCCGCCCTGCCGATATGTCTGATTGCTTGAATCATAAATACCTGATATAATTGATAATTAGATATCTGTGTTGTCTTTTCGTGATTTTTCAAAAAGTTTCCAAAGGAGTATTATATATGATTTTGAATCGCAAATCCGTCGAACTGCTCGCGCCGGCCGGCACGTGGGATGCCCTCGTCGCTGGCGTGGAGTCGGGTGCTGACGCCGTTTACCTCGGCGGCAAGCATTTCAACATGCGCATGCACGAAGGCGGTTTTAATTTTGACGATGCCACACTCAAAAAGGCCATCGACTACGCCCATGAGCACGGCGTGCGCCTTTATGTCACGCTGAACAACCTCATCAGCAACGAGGAAATCCCGGCGCTGCGCGAATACCTCGCCTATCTCAACGAAATCCGCCCCGACGCCATCCTCGTACAGGATTTTGCCGTGCTCGAGCTCGTGCATGAGATGGGGATTACCATTCCGCTGCACACGTCGGTCATGATGAACACGCACAACGAGCACGCCATCGAGAAGCTCAAGGAATACGGCATCACGCGCATCGTCGTGGGCCGCGAGATGACGCTCTCCGAGCTCAGCCTGTTCCGCGAACGCACGGGCATCGAGGTCGAGTACTTCATGCACGGCGATATGTGCATCAGCGAGTCGGGCCAGTGCATCCACTCGGGCGTGCTGTTCGGCCAGAGCGGCAACCGCGGCCGCTGCCTGAAGCCGTGCCGCTGGGCGTACAAGCTCATCGACGAAAATACGGGCGAAGTGCTCGACGAGGACAGCGAGGGCCCGTACAAGCTCGCACTCAAAGATATGTGCATGTATAGAGCCATCCCGCAGCTCATTCAGGCCGGCGTGTTCTCGTTTAAAATCGAGGGCCGCATGCGTCCGGCGAACTTCATCCGCCGCATCGTCTCGACGTACCGCAAGGCCATTGACGCCTACATCGCGGACCCGAACGGCTACACGACGGACGAGGAAGGCTGGAAGAATCTCTACGACAACCGCGCGCGCGATTTCACGACGACGTTTGCGTTCGGCCAGCCCGGCAAAAAGGACATCGGCTTCACGGGCGAGCGCGAGCCGCGTTTCTTCAGCCACGCCGTGAAGGAAGCGGGCTTCCAGGACGAAGTGCTGCGTCAGGAGCGCGACATCGAGAAGGAAAATGCCCCGCACCGCACTTTGTCGGTCCGCGTCAACACGATGGAGTCGGCCAAAGCCGCGATTGACAACGGCGCCGATACGATTTACGTCGGCGGCGAGGCCTTCCGCCCGCTGCGCCCGTGGAAACTCAAGGAGTATGCCGAAATCCTCGCCTACGCGAAGACGCACGGCGGCGCCAAGGTCGTCGTCAACACGCCGCGCACGACGATGCGCCGTGAGTGCGGCGAGCTCGAGCAGTTCTTTACGGAGCTGCGTGACATCCGTCCGGATGGCCTGATGGTCAGCAACCTCGGTTCGCTGAAACTCGCGAAGAGCATCACGGACCTGCCGGTGCAGGCCGACCTTTCCTTCAACCTCTTCAACCAGCTCGCCGCGAAGTTCCTGAAGGAAAACGGCCTCACGATGGCCGCCACGTCGTACGAGCTGTCTTTCGAGCAGCTGCGCGAAATCGTCGAGACGTCCGAGCTGCCCTTGGAGACCGTCGTGCACGGTGCCTACGAGTCGATGATCTGTGACCACGACTTCCCGGCCATGAGCCTGCCGGAGTTCAACGAGCTCGACAATCCGGAAATCCTCGACCGCCACTATGCACTTCTCGACACGGCCGAAGAGAAGCACCCGATTCGCATCGACCAGTACGGCCGCAACCACATCCTCTTTGCCAAGGACCTCTGCCTCTATCCGTACCTCGCGAAGTTCAACGGCCTCGCCTCGTACCGCATTGAGGCGCAGGACTACACGCCGGAGCTCACGGGGCTCGTCACGAAGCTCTACCGCGAAGCCCTCGACAAGCTCGCAGCCGGCGAAAGCAGCGATGAAGCGCTTGATTCGCTCGCCTTTGAGGAAGTCCGGCAGAAGAGCCCGCGCGAATTCGGCCTCGGCACCTACCGTTTCCGCCAGAGCCGCAACTCGATTTAATTCACGGTGAAAACTGGGGCTTAGGGGCAGTCTTTGGGGCTGCCCCCGAGCTTTCTATTTATAACATTAGGAGGGGATTTTTTTGGCTGAAAAGCATTACATTGGACCGGAAGCCATCATCGAGAAGAAGAAAAAATACATCATGCCGTGTCTCGGGCATTTTTACAAGCATCCGCGCGAAATCGTCCGCGGCGAGATGCAGTACCTCTACGACAGCGAGGGGCGCAAATACCTCGACTGCTTCGCCGGCGTGTCCGTCATGAACTGCGGCCACTGCAATCCGGAAATCACGAAGAAAGTGCAGGAGCAGGTCGGCACGCTGCAGCACGTCTGCAACATTTATCTGACGGAAAACTTCGTCAACCTCGCCGAACGCCTCGCCGAGGTCACACCGGGCGACCTGCAGAAAACGTTCTTCTGCTCGACGGGCTCCGAAGCCACGGAAGGCGCGCTGCTGCTCGCTTCGATTTACACGCATAACAGCGAGATTATCGCACTCAGGAACGGCCTGCACGGCCGCACGAAGCTCGGCATGAGCGTCACGGGCATCCAGATGTGGCGCACGGACGAAAATCCGGTCGGCGGCATCCACTTCGCCCCGAACCCCTACTGCTACCGCTGCCCGCTCGGCAAAAAACCGGACACCTGCGACCTCGCGTGTGCCAATGCCGTCGAAGATTTGATTCAGACTTCTACCGCGGGGCATCCGGGTGCCTTTATCGCCGAGACCATTCAGGGCAACGCCGGCATCGTCGTGCCGCCGAAGGGCTACTTTAAGCGCGTGAAGGAAATCCTCAAGCAGCATAATACGCTCTTTATCGCCGACGAAGTCCAGACGGGCTTTGGCCGCACGGGCAAGATGTTTGCCATCGAGAACTTCGACGTCGTGCCGGATATCATGGCCTGCGCCAAGGCCCTCGGCAACGGCGCGCCGATCTCCGCGTTCATCGCGCCGGCCAAAATCGCCGACACCTACACGCGCCCGGGTGCCTCGACGCTCGGCGGCAACCCCGTCTCGACCACGGCCGGCCTCGCCGTCCTCGACTACATCGAGTCGCACCACCTCTGCGAAAACGCCACGAAGCGCGGCGAGCAGCTGCGCGCAGGCCTTAGGGAGCTGCAGAAAAAGCACCCAATCATCGGCGACGTCCGCGGCCTCGGCCTCATGACCGGCGCCGAATTCGTCCACGCCGACAAGAGCCCGGCAGCAGCCGAACTCGACGACGTGCTTGAAACCCTCAAAGACCGCGGCTTCATCATCGGCAAAAACGGCGTCGCCCGCAACGTCATGGCCTTCCAGCCGCCTCTCGTCATCACCGAGGAGAACGTAAACGACATCCTCAACGCACTGGAGATGGTGCTGACGAAAAAGAAGCTCTGATGCATAGGATGGTCGAGGCAAAGTGCTGTGAGGTGAGGCAAGGCGCTCGAGGGGGCTTGCGGTGACGAGATAGGCTTAGCAAGGGGTCGGGAGCATATATTTCGGCTTCGGCGCTCCGTTAAAATGGACTCCATGCGGCGGTGGGGCGGATTTAGCAGGTTCGCCGCCTGCCGCGGCGTTCCGACATCGCCGGATTTTGTGAGTATGAGGTTGGAGTCCAGCCCTGCGGGCAGTCACTGCGCGCCTGCAGGCGAAATATATGCTCCCTCCCCAGCTGGTTCTTGCTTACATGGATCGCTTTGCTGCGCTCGCTCAGTGCCTTCCTTCGATGCGTGCGGTGCATACCTGCCTCGATTGATGGGCCTGCAGCATGAAAGCGGCTTATTTCTCCTTTCATGAGGAACAGCCCTAAGCGGAGCGACAGCGAACGCGCCTCGCCCCCCCCCCATCCGCTCCCATCAAAAACGCAAAAGAAAGGCGGAGCGAAGCAAACGCCGGCAATCTCCGCCGCTCCGAGCCCTGCAAGATAAAAGAAAAAGACATAGCAAAAGCGGCTGCTTCCAGTTTAGAAAAGGAAGCAGCCGCTTTTTTGCGATAGATAGCGGAAAGCAAAGTATCCCGATAACCCGCGATGTAAGCCGCGCTGAACTAAGGGCGGGGGAATATTTTCGCCTGCAGGCGCTGAGCGACCGCCCGCAGGGCTGGGCCCCGAACGAACCGCAGCGAGGTCCGCCCGATGTAAGAACGCCGCGGCAGGCGGCGAAGCCCCTAAAATCCGCTAAAGCCAGTTGGGGCCCATTCAGCAAAGCGCCGAAGCCGAAAATATTTCACCGCCCATTTGCCGCCCGTCACCTCTCGCTATCGTCCCCCTCGCCATCGCATTCATGCTCGTGTTCATGCTGATGCACTTCCGCCTGCTGCTGGCGCAGTGCCTCGATGCCAATCTTAAACTCATCCATCGTCAGCTTGAAATAAGGCAGCGTCTTCAACGCCTCGTACACTTCCTGCTGCGATTTCGCCCCGTCGAGTTTTTCGCCGATGCTCTCCTCCGTCAGCGCGTGCAGCAGAATATGCGTGATTTCCTCAATAGCTCTCTGTTCCTCACTGTAGTTCTCGCTCATCTTCCTGTTCCTTTCTTTATTACAAATTTCTTACTTGCATTTGAACGCAATTGCACCGTTTTCCCATTCATAGTATAATGAAGATATATTAAAATGAAGAGGTGCTATAATGGCAGATAGATTTTATGATTTGAAGATTGCCGGCCTCACGCGCAGGCTGCCGGTACTCAATGTCACGGACGAGCTCGCGATTGCCGGCTTCGTCATGCTCGGCGACCTCGAGCTCACGGACGCCTGTGCGCGCGAACTCGCGAAAAAAGTGCCGCCCGAGACCGACTACGTCCTGACGGCCGAGACGAAAGGCATTCCCCTCGCCGAAGAACTCGCCCGCGCTCTCGGCATGAAGCGCTACATCGTCGCGCGCAAGTCCGTCAAGGCCTACATGGAAAACGCCTTGTGGGTCGACGATGTCTCCATCACGACCAAAGGCACGCAGAAGCTCTGCCTCGACGGCACGGATATCGAGCGCATCAAAGGCAAAAACGTCCTGCTGCTCGATGACGTCATCAGCACGGGCGGTTCGATGAAAGCCCTCGTCGAGCTCACCGAAAAAGCCGGCGGCAAGGTCTGCGGTCAGGCCTGCGTGCTCGCCGAAGGCGACGCCGCCAAGCGCAAGGACATCATCTTCCTTGAGCCGCTGCCGCTTTTTGACGCCCAGTGATTGGTCCAATTTTACAATGATAAGACAAAAACCCGCGGTAAGGCGGGTTTTTCTTATGCAAAATCATGAAAAATCGGGGCAGCCTGAAACAATCAGAACTTAACCGATACGCCGACACCGACGCCGTTTTCGCGGCTGCCTTCATCGGGTTTGAAGTTGTGGTAATTGACATTGAGGTCAACGTTTAAAAGCAGGTTCTTGTTGACACCGACCTGTGTCTCGTTGAAGTCCTTGCCTGCGACGTACGAAGCATAGGCATCAAAGCCCATGACGCGCGGCGTGCTGACTGCAAGACCGGCAAAGGCGTTGTTCTTGTCATTCGGCAGATTCCAGCGGTAACCGCCGATGATCTTGAGCTCGGAGCCCACGACATCGTACTGGGCATACGCATCCTTATGATCGCCCTTTTCGTCGCGGTCCGCATACTGGAAACCGACCGTGGCCTTGTCCGTGACCTTATGTTCAATATAACTTTCTTTCGTGCCAACGCCCACAGCCGTCTCATGACCAGTCATCTGGTTAATCGGCTGCGCCATGGCATAAGAAGAACTGACGAGGAGCAGGGCCGCCGTCAGCAGTGCTGATTTTTTCATATTCTGTCCCTCCAAAACAAATCATACTCTTACAGAATAAGACTACATGATTTTGCGGGAAGTGTCAAATTAAATTTGCGCTAAGTATACTACGATGCTTTCATCGAAATACTCGGTTTCGCGATTGCGTGCTTCTCTTTGGGATACACGCTCGGCAAAGACCATAGCAATAAAAAATGACCGCCAGGCTCTCAAACTTTGCGGTCATTTTGACTAAAAGATAGAGGACAACCGTCTACGGTGGCCTTTTTTGTACATTTAAATTATATCATTTCCACGGACGTATTGCAAGAATCGGCTTATTTCGTCCACGTAACACTGTTCTGCAAAAGACTCTTGCCGTCGGTCCGTGTTGCCGTATCCATAGAGCCCGTATCCTTGTAGTTAATATTCGGCTGATTTTTGACTGTTGTCGCGTCGCCGCTGTAATAATGCGTCGTATAGGTGCCATTGCCATTCGACACGATACGCACGCCGGTCCAGCCGCTTTCCTCGCCCATATTCATCTCATACATTTTTAGCTCAGTGGCATTCCACAAATTCTGGAAAGACGTATATGCATTCCCATTAATGGAAAGCAGCGCCTTATTCTTATAAGCACTTGGACTTGCGCCACCATCTACATTGTAGCCATTGCCTGACTGTTTATTCGGATCCTGCTGCACATCAATCTCAATCCATTGATTATCGCCCAATTGGATGACTCCGCCTCTGATGGCATTTTCCAGCGCATCGGCCAAACGATTCTGCACGCGTTCCTGTTTCGTCGAATTACTGGCAGCCTCCTGAATGGCCTCCGACACATTAAAGAATGCCTCTCCTATCGCGTTGGCCAGCCCGTTGCTGTTAAACAGGGCCACGGCCACGCCGACTATGAATGCGAGAATTAGCGCATATTCGACAATGCCCTGTGCTTTTTGCTTTTGATATGTCATTTCATGTCACCTGCATTTAGAACAAAATGATATATTTCCTCATCTTCATTATAGTATGCAGGCAGAAGAAATGCCAGCAAAAAAATACTAACGCAAAAAGTCATGTTACGAGATTACAAAAACCAAAAAGGGACTGTCACAGTGGGCAGTCCCTTTCTCCATCCTGATTTAAATTTTGTTTCAGGCCATAATCTTGCGGAAGAGGTCTTTGACCTGTTCCTTCGTGGCTTCGCGCGGGTTGCCTGGGTAGCAGGCGTCCTTCAGGGCGTCTTCGGCGAGCTGGTCGAGGTCTTCTTCCTTGATCTTGTCGAGGGTCTTCGGGATGCCGACGTCTTCGGAGAGCTGCTCGACGGCCTTGATCGCGGCCGTGCGGTATTCTTCCTGACTCATCTCGTCGACGCCCTCGACGCCCATGGCGCGGGCGACTTCACGCAGGCGTTCGCCCGTGTATTCCTTGTTGAATTCCATGGAAATCGGCAGCAGCATGGCGCAGGCAACACCGTGCGGCGTGTCGTAATGGGCCGAAAGCGTGTGGGCCATGGCATGGTCGATGCCGAGGCCGACGTTCGAGAAGCCCATGCCAGCGATGTACTGGCCGAGAGCCATGCCCTCGCGGCCCTTCGGGTCGTTCGCGACGGCGAGGCGCAGGTATTTCGCAATCAGGTGAATAGCCTCATAGTGCATCATGTCGGTCATTTCCCAGGCGCCCTTTGTCGTGTAGCCTTCGATGGCGTGCGTCAGGGCGTCCATGCCGGTCGAAGCCGTCAGGCCCTTCGGCATCGAGGACATCATGTCGGGGTCGACGACGGCGTAGGCCGGGATGTCGTGCTCATCGCAGCAGACGAATTTGCGGACCTTCTCGGGATCCGTGATGACGTAGTTGATGGTGACTTCGGCAGCCGTGCCTGCCGTCGTCGGCACCGCAATGGTCTTGACGGCGTGATGCTTCGTCGGCGAAGCGCCTTCGAGCGAGCGCACATCGGCAAATTCCGGATTGGCGATGATGATGCCGACGGCCTTGGCCGTATCCATCGAAGAACCGCCGCCGATGGCGATAATCGAGTCCGCGCCGGCTTCTTTGAACGCCTTGACACCGGTCTGGACGTTTTCGATCGTTGGATTTGGTTTGATGTTGGAATAGAGCGTATACTCAATCTTATTTTTTTCGAGCAGGTCCGTAACCTTGGCCGTGACGCCGAATTTCACGAGCGACGGGTCGGAGCAGACGAAGATTTTCTTGAAGCCTTCGCGCTCGGCAATGCCCGGAATCTCTTCAATTGCGCCTTTGCCGTGATACGATACCGTGTTGAGTACAATGCGGTTTGCCATAATAAACATCCTCCAATCTCACATTTTCCGCTGTGATTCTTTTTAAGAATCTTTTCACAATGTCTATTATAGACCATTAATACGGCAAAATCAATGATATTTATGTTGTTTTATGGGAAATATTTTCGTGATTTTCCTTTTATCTTTCGTGTCCGTCCAAAATCCGCCCTGCTTTGCTTCATCCGGCCTTTATGATATAATCGGGGTGTATTTATCTTCTATTATATTGTATATTGGAGAAAATTATGCGTCTAAAACATTACCGTACTTCCATTATCCTCGCGGTGACGTTCACGATTCTCTTGTCGACGTTCTGGTTTCTGCCGCAGCTCGCGTTCATCATTTTTATCTCGCTCCTGCTGCAGCTTTTGCTGACGCCGTTTGTCGACCGTCTCGAACGCCGCCTGAACCGAGGGCTCGCGGCGGCCATCGTGCTGTTCTGCTTTATCGCCATCTGTGCAGGACTCATCGTGCTCGTCTCAAGCACGTTTATCCCGACGTTCACGAACTTCGTCACGGATTTCCCGCAGATCACGGAAAAGCTGCAGGAGTCGCCGCTCTTGCACAACAACGAGTACCTGACCGACGAATTCAATCAGTTCTGGCTCGAGCTCAAGGCCGCGAGCGTCGACGCGCTGAAATCGTCGCTGACTCTTTTGCTCTCGATTTTCAGCAAATTCATCGACATGGTCATCATCCTCTTTGTCACGTTTTATCTCCTCAAAGACGGCGATGACATCAAGGTGTATCTCGCGAGCCTTTTCCCGACCGACGATTACAGACGCGTGCTCGCGCTCTTCAACCGCATTCTCTCGGCCCTGCGCACCTACATCTGCAGCCAGCTCGTCATCTGCTGCCTGACGGCCACGGTCGTTTTCCTCTACTTCACGGTGCGCAGTCTGCCCTATGCCTCGGTCTTCGCGATGGTCTCGGGCATCAGCGAGTTCGTGCCCGTGCTCGGGCCGACCGTCGCTTCAATCTTCGGCATTCTGCTGACGGCCACGGTCGACCCGTGGATTGCCGTGCAGACGGCCGGTTTTTACCTCATTCTGACACAGGTCAACCACAACATCGTCTATCCGACGCTGATTGGCAAATCGCTGAACCTGCACCCCGTCGCGATCATCCTCGGCATCATCCTCGGCGGCGAAGTTCTCGGCCCTGCGGGCATGTTTCTCGCCGTGCCGTTCATCGTCATCTGCAAGCTCGTCATCGAGGATATTTACAGGGACCGCATCGAGACCATAAAAAATCTTCATGAGTCAAGGTGGCTGGCCAAGAATCATGAAGACAAGTGATTGAATATGAAATTACAGCAGCGCTTTGCAAAGACTTGGCAGACTTAAATGCCCTCGCCGTCGAGTCCCGTAAAGCGCTGTTTTTCGGTGCGCTCAATCTGCATGAGCCGGCCCTTGCGGATGACGAGCACGAGTTTTCCGTACTGCAAAAGGCGAAATTCCTTGCGGATGCGCGCGGCGAGCTCCAAAAGCGCCTTTTCCGAATAAGCGCTCTCGGTGTCAGCCGTATCGTGCCAGCAGTCAAGGCGCCTTTTTTCGTTCCACTCGACCTGCATGAGCACGCCGTCCTGCGCGACGAGCACCATCTCGCCAAAACCAATCGTGCAGAGTCCGTGCAGGACGTATTTCATCGCCTTCGGCGGGATCTCCCCTGCCTGTAATCTGAGTCCGGCCATTTCGAATCGCTCCCCTTGCTGTCTATATCATATCTAATATATATGTTTTCTATTAGTTAATAAAAGGATACTATAGCGCAGGGGAAAAGTCAAGGCAAAAAAGAACTGCCCGCCTGTATCTTCAAGGCTCCGCAAAGGGAATCCTCGAAGTTAGGACGGACAGTTCTTCATTTCCGGTAAAGATACCGGCGATATGCAGCATTTATTTGATGACCATGACCGGAATCGGCGATTCCTCAACGACTTTCTGGCTGACGCTGCCGATCAGGGCGCCCTTAAAGAGGCCGAGGCCGCGGCTGCCCATGATGATGAGGTCGCTGTGTTCCTCCGCAGCTACGCGCATGATGGCCTTCGGGATGTTGCCGGTCTCGACATGTTTCGATGCCTTAATGTCTTCCGGCAGCTTCTCCCAGATGCGGTCAAAGACGATATGACTCGGGATATCTTTGTTGATATTGCTGGCAACATAGACAAAGTCAAGATCGGCATGGCATTTCTGAGCAAAGAAGATTGCCTCATCGACTGCTTTGCAGCCATTGACGGAACCATCGACTGGTACCAAGATTTTCTGGATTCTGCCCATAAATAAAACCTCCTAACCGAAGTAGATTTCTGATTATAATGTGTATTTCGTGCTCAGGGCGGGAAAATCCTTCTTTTATCTTGTTTTTTTGTGAGGATGCGAACATATTTTTTGGAGAGGGTTCTGCAAAAAAAGTGTTGACAAAAGAGATTTTAGCCAGTATAATATCATTTGTGACTACGGGATGTGGCACAGTTTGGTAGCGCGCTTCGTTCGGGACGAAGAGGCCGCAGGTTCGAATCCTGTCATCCCGACCATTTGAAATTTGAGTCGTCAGCTTAGGCTGGCGGCTTTTTTCATATTCGTAAAAAATATGTTGACAAAGGATGCTGTGGCTAGTATAATATCACTTGTGACTACGGGATGTGGCACAGTTTGGTAGCGCGCTTCGTTCGGGACGAAGAGGCCGCAGGTTCGAATCCTGTCATCCCGACCATTTGAATGTTTAGGTCGTCAGCTGAAGCTGGCGGCCTTTTTGTATGGAAAGATTATGCGTACTAAGCAAAAAGCTGCCCCAAAAGGGGCAGCTTTTCTGCTAAAAGAAACGTCTGTAACTAGGGCCGGGGGAATGTTTTTCGCCTGCAGGAGCGCAGTGACTGCCCGAAGGGCTTGGCTCC
>NZ_JBJEXT010000027.1:0-20039 GCF_051886055.1 Mitsuokella apri
GCTCGACCATCGTGCAGCCCGACGGGATGCAGATCATGATGCGCGGACGGAAAACAAAGCTGCGGCCAACAACCTTCTCGATGAAATGGCGCAGCATGCTCTCTGTAATATCATAGTCCGCGATGACGCCCTCACGCAGCGGACGAATGGCGACGATATTGCCAGGCGTGCGGCCAATCATGCGGCGCGCCTCCTCGCCAATCGCCAAAACGCGGTTCGTGTCCTTATCGACAGCCACAACCGACGGCTCGCGCAGGACAATGCCCTTTCCCTTTACATAGACCAGCACATTGGCCGTGCCAAGGTCAATGCCGATATCCATTGACATACCAAACATTTTATTGAAATCCCCTTCCGAAAGAATAAAAACGCAATGATACAAATAATACCTTTGAAAAGATTTTAGCAGAGCCAGCTGAAAACCAGCGGGAAGTACTTGCCGGATGCCTTTGCCTGCCCTCTTTTCTACTGATATACTATATAATAATTTTTTATCTTTTACAATGGGCAAAACAAGCGAAAAAATCACAAATTTGACTATCCAGCCCTTATCTCATAGCAATTTGCAAAATTTCATGTCATTTACAACAATTTACGATAATTTTGTGAAAAATATCTCTTTTACTTCTTTAAAAGACACATTGACAATGACGAAACAGGATGATACGATTAATTTGACTTAGGGAGATTTTATGTTCCTTTTACGATTTTACAGGGGGTTATCGAACAATGAACAACAGAAGAAAAATCGTCGTCATCGGCGCCAGCAACGTTGGCTCTGCAGTAGCAAACAAGATTGCCGACTTCCAGCTCGCAACGGAAGTTGCCCTGATCGACCTCAACGTTGACAAGGCATGGGGCGAGGCTGTTGACTCCAGCCACGCAACGAGCTGCGTCTACAGCACGAACATCAAGTTCCACCTCGGTGATTACGATGACTGCAAAGATGCAAACATCATCGTCATCACGGCCGGCCCGTCCATCCGCCCGGGTGAGACGCCGGATCGCCTGAAGCTCGCTGGCACGAACGCAAAGATCATGCAGTCCGTCTTCGGTGAAATCGTTAAGCGCACGAAGGAAGCTATGATCATCATGATCACGAACCCGCTCGATGTCGCTACGTATGTTGTTTCCACTCAGTTCGATTACCCGCGCAACCTCATCCTCGGCACGGGCACGATGCTCGAGACGTATCGTTTCCGCCGCATCCTCGCCGACAAGTACCAGGTAGACCCGAAGAACATCAACGGCTATGTTCTCGGCGAGCACGGCAACGCTGCTTTCGTTGCTTGGAGCACGACGGGCTGCGCAGGCTTCTCCCTCGACCACATGGACGAGTATTTCCACAAATCCGAGAAGCTCGACAAGAAAGCTGTTGAGCAGGAGCTCGTACAGGTTGCTTACGATGTCATCAACCGCAAGGGCTTCACGAACACGGGTATTGCTATGGCAGCCTGCCGCTTCATCAAGTCCGTTCTCTATGATGAGCACACGATTCTGCCGTGCTCCGCAGTTCTCGAAGGTGAATATGGCCTGAAGGACGTCGCTCTCTCCATTCCGCGCATGATCTGCGCTGATGGTATCATGCGTTCCTTCGAGATTCATCTCACGGACGATGAACTCCAGAAGATGCACGATGCAGCTCAGAGCGTCCGCAGCGCTCTCGATGGTGCCGGCATCAAATAATTCCTGCACAAACGAATACAAAGCGATGGCTCCTGCCATCGCTTTTTTGCGGTAAAAAATAAGCACACCTCGAAAGGATCCTGATTCATGAAAAAAGCAATTGCCATCCTGCTCGTCGTCGTTGCCGCCTTCCTCGGCACGCTCGTCTACTTCCACACCCATGACACGCGCACGGCCGACAGCCTGTCCGCCTATGCCCGCATCGAGTTCACCGGTCTGCGCGGCTCTGACGGCACGGCCACAAGTGCCCATTTCACCGTCTGGGACACGCGCTACGACGGCTCCAAAGCCGACAGCAAAGTCATGCTCGTGACCGACGACAAAGAATGGCCGCTGATTGCCTCCGTCAAGCAGACGGATAAAGGTATGTTCCAGAAGGAAAACGAGATTTCCGTCTTCCTGCCGGCTGCCACGCTCGACGACATCAAGGCTGCCAAGACCGTTCGTTTCCGCTACACGTACAAGGACGGCCAGAAAATCGACCTGCCGCTCAATGACGCCGACCTCGCTTACTGGAAAGGCCAGATTGAGTAATTCACTTGCCTAAACGCAAAACACAAAGGGAGCATCTTCGCATGGAAGATGCTCCCTTTCTTTCTATTATATATCAGCCTTTATAGACACGCGGCACGCGCGGCGAGACGAGGCACGTAACTTCGTAATTGATGGTGTTGAGCCACTTGGCAGCTTCATCGGCCGTGATATCCTCATCGCCGAACAGCACCGCCGTATCGCCCTCTTTGATATCCGGCAGATCCGTGACATCGACCATGACCTGGTCCATGCAGACGCGGCCGGCAATCGGCGCGCGGCGGCCGCCGAACGACACGCTGCCGCCGTTGCTGTAGGCGCGGATATAGCCATCGGCATAGCCAATCGGCAGCGTCGCAATACGGCTTTCGCGCTCCGCGATGAACTGACGGCCATAGCCGATGCTCTCGCCCTTATGCACCGTCTTGAGGAAGACGACCTTCGCACAGAGCTTCATAACCGGCTTGAGGTCAATCGGATGCGTGACTTCCTCCGACGGCCACATACCGTACTGGATGACGCCGGCGCGCACCATATCGTAATGAGCTTCCGGGATTTCAAGAATGGCCGCCGACTCCGCGATATGACGGATTTTAAGGTCGACACCGGCCTTTTTGACTTCCGCAAGGGCCTGCTCGAATTTCTCAAGCTGTCCCTTCGTGTACGTCTTGTCTTTGCAGTCGGCCATGGCAAAGTGCGAGAACATGCCTTCAATCTCGATATTCGGCAGTTTCTTGACAGCCGCTGCCAAAGCACCGATTTCTTCCGGACGGATGCCGATGCGCCCCATGCCCGTCTCGACTTTAAGATGGACCTTCGCAGTCTTATTCTGACGGACAGCCTCTTTTGAAATGGCCTCTGCAAGCGGCAGCTCACAGATGACCTGCGTGACATCGTAATCGACGATATCGCGGGCTTCATCCGGCAGCACCAGTCCCAAGAGCAGGATTGGCGTCGTAAAACCAGCCTCGCGCAGCTCAATGGCCTCGCCGAGCGTCGCCACGGCGAGATACGAAGCACCGGCTTCCACAGCCACGCGCGCCACGGCAAGAGCTCCATGACCATACGCATCCGCTTTGACAACGGCGCAGAGCTTTGCACCGTTCTTTATGTTCTTCTTGATTTCTTCGTAATTATGTCTCAGAGCCTTGAGATCAATCTCGGCCCAGGCCGCACGATTTGGCATGACGATATCCCCTTTTCTACAAATGTCAAATTCCCTTATCAGTTTACTACAAGCCCTTGAAAAGTCAAGTTTTGCGCCCAGTTCCAAAGAAAAAAGCCCCTGCCGGAGCAGAGGCTTTTTCCATATGTGCATGTGTATAGGAAGAGAATGGCATCAGAAGAAGAATTCGAGTTCGCCGTAGAGGTTCTCGATCTTGTTGTCCGTAGCGATGTTCTTGCCGTTGGCATAGCGCAGCGTCGTGACAACATTGCGGAACGGCGTGTAGTTCGCGCCGACTTCCCAAGCTTTCTGGCCCTGCAGCACAGCATCGAACGTGCTGAAAAGTGCCGTGTTGTCACCGAGGTAACGGTACGCAGCCCAGGCACCCCAGGTGCCCTTGTTCTCAGCATCGGCGCCCTTATAGTCGTACTCAGCACTCCAAGCCTTGTTGAGGTCATCGGCCGACGTGTTGTTGGCATAGAAGCCATTGAGGGCACTCGTACCGTCAAAAGCATAGCCAGCCTTGACGAGCCAGATGTTAGCGTTGTCTTCATCGGACTGTCTCGTCAGATTTTCTTTCTGATAGCTGAAGCTGTCCGCATTCAGATGATGGTAATCAACGCCGCCGTTGAATTTGCCGTTCTCATAGCCGAGACCGACAAACTGGTAATTGGCCGTGTCTTCACCATTGGCAATGTTCGCCGTTTCTTCGTTCTTGAAGTTGTTTGAAGCGCTGACATCGCTCATATCGAGACGGCCGGCACCGAGCGTCAGAGTCGTCTTGTCACCAAACGTGACCTGACCGCCCGAGAACTCCGTATCGAAGATGCTGTCATCATCAATCGGGTTGAATTTGCCGAGCTTGACCTGGAAGTTATGGTAGTCGCCCTGTGCATACACGCGGACGAGGTCGAGGTTCGTATCCTGCGAATCGCCATGATACGGCTCTTTTGTATCGGAGCTGTCCTTGGCAAGGTCCGTATACGCATCGATACGGGCATTGACATGCCAGTTCTGGCTGACTTCAGCGGACGGCTCGAGGCGCAGCAGCAGCTCGTCGTCATTGCTTCTCGTGCCGGCGTCTTTATCGCGCTGGCTCCAATACTGATAGCGTGCCTCGCCGTTCCATTTTACCTTATCGGCATTGCGTTCAAGGTTGCTGACACGGACGCCGAGATTATTGAGTTCATCGGAGAACTCAGCAGCGAGCTTGTCAATCAGGGCCTTATCAGCAGCGGAAACATCCGTCTTAGCCATGGCTTTTGCAATCATCTGCGCCATTTCATAGCGCGTGATGTTCTGATTGCCGCGGAACGTCGTATCACCGTAGCCTTCGATTACGCCATCAGCTGCGAGCTGGGATACAGCGTCGTAAGCCCAATGGTCAGCCGGAACATCCGAGAACGGATTGGCCGCAGCAAACGTCGTGCTGGCAGCACCGACCACAAGAGCCGTCGTCAGTGCGGAAACGAGAGTCTTTTTCATGAAAACTCCTCCTCAAAAACAGAAAATGAACATTCGTTCAATCGCGAACAGGAATTTTCATGAGTATCCATGTTCCCTCAGAAATTCCCGTTTCTCAATTGAACATGATTATCATAATATAATTTATGAAGTCTGTCAAGTTAATTGAAACGCATTCTCATAATAATTGCATAAAAAAAAGGCCTCCGCCGAAGCGGAGGTCTTTTGTGGATTCGTTGAATCTTTTAATCGTGAGATTAGAAGAACATCTCGATACGACCGAAGAGGTTCTCGATCTTGTCGTCCGTAAGGAGATCCTTGCCGTTGCCATAACGGAGCGTAGCAACAACGTTCTTGAACGGAGCATAGTTCGTACCAATTTCCCAACCCTTCTGGCCAGCGAGAATTGCATCGAACGTGGAGAACAGAGCCGTGTTGTTGCCGAGGTGACGATAAGCAGCCCAAGCACCCCAAGTGCCCTTGTTCTCGGCCTGTGCGCCTTTGTAGCTGTACTGAGCGCTCCAAGCGTTATCAAAGTCATCAGCAGACGTGTTGTTGGCATAGAAACCATTCAAGCCATTCGTCTTATCAAACTGATAAGCAGCTTTTACGAGCCAGATGTTGGCATTGTCTTCGACATTAGCCTTTGCACCCTTGTTAACAGTATAGTTGAAGTCGTCAGCATTCAGATGATGGTAGTCAACACCGCCGACGAACTTACCATCGCCATAGCCAAGACCTGCATACTGATAGTTAGCCGTCGTCTCTTTCGGAAGCTTGAAAGTCTGCTTGAAGTCGCTGTTCTCATCCATGTTCTGGCGGCCAGCACCTGCCGTGAACGTTACCTTGTTGCCAAAGGAAACTTCAGCACCGGAGAAAGCCGTATCGAAGATGCTGTCGCTATCAATCTGAGCGAACTTACCAAGTTTAACCTGGAAGTTATCGTAGTTGCCCTGTGCATAAACACGTTTGAGCTGTACGTTCGTATCCTGAACGCCATCACCATGAGTCGGCTCATACGGATCACTGCTGTCTTTTTCAAGATCCGTCGAAGCATCGAGACGTGCGTTTACATGCCAGTGGTTGTTGACTTCAGCGCTCGGCTCGAGACGGAGCAGGAGCTGATCATCATTCTTCTTCGTGCTGGCATCCGTGTCACGATGGCTCCAGTACGTGTACTCAGCCTTGCCGTTCCATTTAACTTTGTCAGCGTTGCGCTCGAGGTTGCTTACGCGAACACCGAGGTTGTTCAGTTCATCGGAGAACTCAGCAGCGAGTTTGTCGATGAGGGCCTTATCAGCAGCGGAGACATCGCTCTTAGCCATAGCCTTGGCGATCATCTGAGCCATCTCATAACGCGTGATGTTCTGGTTGCCACGGAACGTCGTGTCGCCATAACCTTCGATTACGCCATCAGCTGCGAGCTGGGATACAGCGTCGTAAGCCCAATGATCAGCCGGTACATCGGAGAACGGGTTTGCAGCAGCAAACGTCGTGGAAGCAGCGCCAACAACGAGAGCCGTCGTCAGTGCGGATACGAGAGTCTTTTTCATAAAGAACTCCTCCTTCAAAAAATATAGAATTGAACGTTGTGCCCAAGTTCCATCAGAGGATTCCTCATGAGTGTCCATGTTTCCTCAGTCTCTTCCTTTGATTTTCCTTTAAGCATGCTTATTATAGCATACGAAAATCATAAATGTCAAATTAGATGTGTCTGAAAACTATCTGTAATATAAAAATTGCCCCGCTGCCATGAGGGGAATTCATGACAGCGGGGCTATCAGCTCTTTAGGGAAAGAGGGGTTATTTCAATTAACCAGGGACAACAATATCCAGGACAGTCTGACGGAATGCGTCATATCCCTGATCAACCAAAATCTGGTAAAGGTGCATATCGGAAGCCTGCGAGTATACGTAATTGCGCAGATTATAGAACTTGCTGCTGTCCAGATCTGCATCGCTCAGACCATAATCAGACTTCGCAACCTTCTTCAGGTACTCCTGTGTCCAGGACGAAATGCCCGAAGTCAGGACAAAATCATGGTCGCCGAGGTGAACGAGGAACGATTCCGGACGTCTTGGCAATGGCAGAGTCTCTCCATCTTTGGCAAGATAACCTTCCTTGATTGGGTCTTTGCCGGCAATGATGGCAGCTGCCTTGATATAACCGACTGGCTTTTTCTCTTCACTTGGCCAGCCAGCATGGTCATGCGATACAGCAACAGCTACGACCACTTCCGGCTTCAAGCCGCGATACATGCAGTCTGCAACCTGCTGAATATGATGGCAGCCCGTGCCTGCAATCTTGATTTCCGGCAGGCATTTGTGATCAGGCGTCCACTGCAGAATCCACGGTTTTGTCAAATCATGCAAAAGCACAGCTTCCGTGAGCAGTTCACGGTTCATGGAATAACCAAAGAACTTCTCATAGTTTTCAATAAGGCTCAATCCTGTCTGCAGATCTGTTGCTACATGCGTAATTAAGCCGCAGGGATAGGCATGATGTCCGCCCCAGCCGGCGCCCGCTGCATCCCAGAAATTCAGTTTCGTTTTCACTTCTGGGAAAATCTGGTCTATCGTATTGTCTTCTTTAATGTAACCAGCGGCCAACAAAGCTTTACGGCAGGCTTCCTGACTGGCTTTATCAGGATACTTCTTGAGAATCAACGGCTTCGGCGCTTTCAGGCCTTCCAAAACAACCTTCTTTACATTCGCATCTTGAAGGTTATTCGCTTTGTCCATCAACCAGTCATAGCCGTATTCACGCAGCGGAGAGCGTTTTGCCATTTCGGTCGGCGTCATTTTCTGTACTTCAGAAAATTTAGCGGCTGTGGTCTGGATATCCCTTGGTGCAGCAAAACCGTTTTTCGGAAGAACCGAAGCCGCTGCAAATACAGCGGCCGCACCTGCTGCGGTCTTAAGGAAATTCCTGCGGTCAATTTTCTTATCCCATACTGCCATAATGACTGCCTCCTTTTGACACAGCAAAAAGGCCAAAATGGCCTATTTGCTAAAATGAGAATTAACTTAGGATTTAAATGGTAGATTGATTTAATTCTTTAAATATCCTGATGCGCTGCCAACCACTGACTCCAGCTCGTCTTGTAGTTGTTCGCATGATTTGCCTGTACATACTGATAGAATTTCTCTACCATATGCGCTTTCTGGTGGTAATAATCTGCCTTCCACTGATCTGGTTTCGGTTTTGCAATTTCGTAAGCAACATAGTTGCCGCCGAGCAGATACTGACGGGAAAGGATATCACCAAGCGACACATCCGGATTCTTCATCATGTCATACATTGCCATATAAGCAGTCGTGCGGCCTGCGCCAGCCTGGCAGTGGAAATGCAGCCATGCATTTTCTGGCAGTGTACGCGTGAAGTTAATGAACTCATCAATGTTAGCAGCCGATGGCCAGATATGGTCCGTAGCGGCGATGCGATAATAATGCAGGCCATTCTGCTCAACGAGCTGTTTCTCGCTCATGACCGATTCGATCTTGGTTGGCTTCGGATCGATTGGCATCTTATTCTTATCGAGCTCTGCCATGATAAGGTTCTGGCCCTTCGCTGCATTCAGGCGGCTGTTTTCATCTTTGAGTACCTCAGCCTTGTTCTTGCCAAGGTTGCCCCAGTCACGCTCACCGTACCAGCTGACAGCATTGCCATTGAAGAGGCCGTGCGTCTCCTGGCGAAGATCCATGATGTATATAGGTCCTTTGGCCTGCTGCTTGAGAACCGGGAGCATAGCCTGGAACTCACCGTTCGAGAACTCAGCACTGCCGGACATGTAAAGCGTATCCAGGCCCTTGCGCGACGGAGTCATCGTAAAGCCCTTGCCTGCTTTCTTTACATTTACATCCGTTTTAAATGCGGAATTCATCGTGCGGAAATTGCGCGGCAGCTGATTGCGGTCCTTCGTGTCGATACGCCAGATATAGCCGTTGTAATCCGGTTCCCAGGAATTGACCTTATTCTTCTTTGCCCATACACTGTACGGAACTTTAAGGTCCGGATTTTCTTTTACATAATCATAGAAATGCTGTACGAACTGATAACGTTCGATGTAAGCTTTACGGCCATAATTCTTTTTCTTATCCGGAATCTCACTGAGGTCTACGATGCCGATGAGTTTCTGACGCTGGATGATATCATCGAAGCTGACATCTTTAGCATTCTTGAGGATATCGTGCATAACCATGAAGATGGTCGTGCGGCCCATGCCGGCATAGCAGTGATAATGGAGCCATGCGTCTTTTGGCAGGGATTTGTAGAAGTTCAGGAATTTATCGACATCCGGGTCGTCCGGACGGAAATGATCCTGCAGGGTAAGACGGAAATAGTTTGCACCATGGTCTTTGACCATCTCTTCTTCCGTACGAACCTTATTGTAACTTACATAAATCGGAGAAAGCAGTACATTCTTCTTATCATCGAACTGATACGTCGACTGAACGGTCTTATTCTTCAGCGATGCCAGCTGCTCTTTCTCAAGCGGGATGATG
This sequence comes from Mitsuokella apri, assembly GCF_051886055.1. Taxonomy (NCBI): domain Bacteria; kingdom Bacillati; phylum Bacillota; class Negativicutes; order Selenomonadales; family Selenomonadaceae; genus Mitsuokella; species Mitsuokella apri. The sequence continues at coordinate 9,353 of NZ_JBJEXT010000027.1, forward strand.
ATGTCTTCCGTACGGCCATCATTGCCCCAGTCATGATTTGCGAACCAGCTGACAGCCGTGCCATTGAGATAGCCGTGGGACTCACCACGTAAATCGATATCATAGAACTGAGATGGCTTGACCGGAACTTTCTTCAAAATGGCTTCCAGCTCTTTTTCCGAGAAGCAGCTCGAAGCCGAGACATTCATCGTGTCCATGCCCTTTCTCGTAGGCATGACCCCCGTCTTCGTAACGCCAATATACTTATCACTGCCCATGCGGAAATTGCGCGGCAGCTGGCTGACGTCTTTGCGGTCAATCTTCAGAGCAAGTTTTGGCGGATTCTTTACAACAGCAGGTGCCTGAGCCTCGGCCGAAACTTCCTGCATAACAGCAGCCGGTGCCTGAGCAGCCCATGAAGTACCCGGTAACTGGGCACTGCCGAGCATGACAGCTACAGCTACGGAAAGCAGGGTTTTCTTCTTAAAACTGATCATGAAATCTTCACTCCTTCATTTCCTAATTCTCTAGTACGAACCCTTGGCATATTGGCTCAGAATTCATATCCATTTTCTTTCGTCCACTGCGTGTAAGTTTTCTTAAGCTGTGGATTTGCTTTGACATATTCATAGAAATGACGTGTAAACAATGCGCGTTTCGGATAATTAGCCTTTTTATAAGCATCCTTGGTCGTTTCAGCAGATTTGCGTACATCCTGTCCGCCGAGGAGCACCTCACGCGTCATGATATCATCGTACGAAACTTTATCAGCATTCTTGATCATATCCATGAGGGAAAGGAAAATTGTCGTGCGGCCAACGCCAGCTTCACAATGTACATGGACCCATGCATTCTTTGGCAGCTTTTTGTAGATAGCCAGGAAATCATCGACATTCTGCGGGGTCGGTGCGGAATAATCCATGACCGGTACGCGGTAATACTTGACGCCCATCGACTTCACAAACTGTTCTTCCGTTTCGACCGACTTTACATCAACATCCGTCTGCGATGCGATGGATTTCGTCTTATCGAGCTTGGCAATCGGAACCTGCTTGTTCATCAGGGCTGTCTCGAGCATGCCCTTCTCACGGCGGTCGATTTCCTTCACGCCCTGACCTTTATTGAACGTCTTATACTTGGAATACCAACTGATGCCTGTGTTGTTGATATAACCATGTGACTCGTTGCGCAGGTCGATGACGACAAGGTCTTTAGCCGGTACATGTTTCAACAGTTCCTTGAATTCATTCTTGGAAAAGAAGCTGCTTCCTGACTGGCGAAGATTATCGAGGCCTTCCCTCGATGGTGTATAGCCAGCCTTGGCAACTCTGTCCGCAAGGTACGGGCTCTGAGCTGTACGGAAATTTTCTGGCATCTCAGAAACTGCCTCAGGACGGTCATATTTGAGAATCTGAATGCCCGGAGCCGGTTCCGCTGCAAATGCAGCAGCCGTTGACATCATGGCAGCTATCGTAAGTCCTGCAATTTTTTTATTAAGTCTCGAATAATTCATCCTGCAAAATTCCTCCCTCATAGATTTGGTTGCTAAACTAATTAAAACTTAGTTACGAACTTCAGATACGTGGAATAATGCGGGGATTCTTCCAAAGCATGTCCCTTAGAATCCACGTTGCTGCCATCCGGATTTGTATGTGCCCAGTAGCGAAGCAGTGACAGCTTGGAGTGATCGCTCGTTGCATAATCGAGAATCAAGCCATAGCCCTTGAAGCCATCTGCGGTAATATAGTCATCCCAATCCGTATAGTTGTCATCCATGAAGAGGTTCTGGTCTACATTCAGATACTGTGCTGTAATGCCCCAAGTCCCCTGTTTCTTAGCTTTGCCATAATTCAAACTAAGGACGTAACCATCTGTGCTCTTGTTGGCACCAGTATAGTCATATCCGTAGCCAGCATCTCCGCTAGTATGTTTTTTATCAATGCTAGCGTCCGAAGATGGTTTATGTTTATTATTATTATGAACATACTCAGCTGAGAATCCCAGTTTACCAACAATTGGTGTCGAACCATAGATACCAAAGTAGCGTTCCGGCTGCTGCGTACCAAAGTAAAGACCTGCATAAGCGTCTTTAGAGAAATCATGCTGATACTGTGCAAATTTCAGTAAACGGGTACGCGTTGGCGGTTTGTCATCATTCGTATCATTAACCAGATAATCCTGAGAATCACGGCCATAACCTGCAAAAAGTGAATCATGCGGCGTCATCTTGTAATTGGCCGTGAACTGATTGACACTGGCTTTGGAAAGCCACAGGCCTTCGCCAAGTGAGACATTCTGTACGCCGGCCCGGAGATAAACAGGACCGAACGAGCGTCCAACGTAAGCCTGCTCCAGTTTAATCTTGTTTTTCTCAGAAGAATATTTGCCGTTGTTCGGCTCCGACGAAGTCGATTTCATCTTGATGCCAACGCCAATATCATACGTTTTGTCTACCGTAGTGGTAGCCAAGATTTTTGCCTCGCCCTTTACTTTACCGGTCTTCGTTTCATCGTACATATAACCGGTTTTAATAGATCCCGACCATTTTAACTCAGGACTTTCTTTCTTTGCCTTCTTGGCGCTCTTAGCTGCTTCCTGTTTCTCCTTCGCAGCTGCAAGACTGTTTTCCAGATCCGTTAAACGGGCCGTCAAATCATTGATTTCTGCCTGCATAGCTGCGACATCTGGCTCTGCAGCGGCTGCTTCAGCGGTATTCCCAAAATATGTTGGCATCAGCATAGCTGCTGTGATACCCAATACAAGAGCTTTTTTTTGATTCTTCATCTGCAAATCCCCCTATGATTCTCCTAAGGTGATAAATGATTCAATGGAATGATAAGCGCGCTGTGATGTTTTATCTGATTATTATTGTATCAAATTGTTTAACCCTAAATCCTCCTATATTTTGCTGATATCATTATGAAATCTACGTATTCTTGCGTTTATTTCAACTTTTTATATTGTAATGAATATTCTGCCTTTAGTATAAGAAAAGACAGTGAAGGGAAGGGAAAATCCCTCCCCACACTGTCTTACATTGTTTATCGTTATTAGAAATAGAAGTTGACCTGGCCGAAGAGACCTTCTGCGTCGCGGTCCGTATCGAGTTTCTTGCCGTTGAAGTACTTGAAGCTCGACATGACGTTCGTAAACGGAGTATACTCTACGCCAGCTTCCCAACCTTTGACATTGTTCATGCCGGAATCCGTGAGGAACAGCTCATAGAGCGGAGCAAAGGCAACATTCTGGCCCATGTAACGGTATGCTGCATAAGCGCCCCAAGTGCCCTTGTTGACTTTCTGTGCGCCCTTATAATTGAGCTGGATGTTGTGAGCCGTAGCATCCGTATCTGCTTCCGTGTTCTTAGCATAAGCACCGGAAAGGTTCCAGTTGCGGTCGAACTTATAGCCTGCACCAACAGACCACATCTTTGCCTTATCCGACGAAGAATTGTTGATGGCTTTGAATGCTTCGCTGCTGAAATGACGATATGCAGCACCGCCATAAAGCTTGCCAGCCGTACCATTCAGCATGATACCCTGATAGTTGGAAGTATCATCCGTTGCTTTAGCTGCTGCATTGAGAGCAGACTGTGCGTTAGAATTCTTCAGATCCCAACGGCCTGCTTCAACCGTAGCCTTAAGCTTATTGCCGAACGTTACCTGTGCGCCGGAGAACTGATCATCAAAGAGCATGCCTGCCGTTTCAGTCGAAGCCAGCGGCAGTTTGCCGAGTTTGACCTGAAAGTTGTTATAGTCACCCTGAGCCCATACACGTTTTACTGTAAGGTCTGCCGAACCATCTTCACTCGGATCAGTCGAAGCATCGATACGGGATTTGACAGCCCAGTGATTGTTGACTTCTGCCGTAGGCTCCAGACGGAACGTCAATTGATCCTTGTTTTTCTTGTCCTTAGAACCCTTTTCATTTTCATAACGCTGGCTCCAGTAACGATAACGTGCCTGCCCGTTCCATTTTACCATGTCAGCGTTGCGCTCGAGGTTGCTGACGCGAACACCAAGGTTGTTGAGTTCATCGGAGAACTCAGCAGCGAGTTTGTCGATGAGGGCCTTATCAGCAGCGGAGACATCGCTCTTAGCCATTGCTTTTGCAATCATCTGAGCCATCTCATAACGCGTGATGTTCTGGTTGCCACGGAACGTCGTGTCGCCGTAGCCTTCGATTACGCCATCAGCTGCGAGCTGGGATACAGCGTCGTAAGCCCAATGGTCAGCCGGTACATCGGAGAACGGGTTTGCAGCAGCAAACGTCGTGGAAGCAGCGCCAACAACGAGAGCCGTCGTCAGTGCGGATACGAGAGTCTTTTTCATAAGAAACTCCTCCTTCGAAAAAATAGGAATGTATTTCTCGAAGCCGGACAGAAAAAGGCATAAAAGTTTCCTTGTTTCCTTCTTATGCCTATTTTTTCTTATTGCTTCGATTAAGTTTAGTTTAACATATCATCTCTGTTTTTGGCAACAGTCTGGCAAAAAATATACATAAGCTTAACAAAATCTTGTAGTTTTAGCCCTAAATTTAACAAGATATCAACATCAAAAAAAAAGAGTCCTCCATGCGGAAGACTCTTTTTTGAGAGAAGGGTTCTGTTTTTTGCGAAGAGAGAATTAGAAGAGGAATTCGACACGGCCGAAGAGCTTCTCGGCATCTTTGCCCGTATCGAGTTTATCGCCGTTGAAGTATTTGACGCTGGCTACCGTATTCTTGAAGAGCGTGTAGTTCGTGCCGACTTCCCAGCCTTTCGTGCCGGCCCAGGCACCATCGTAGGACGGGTCAAAGGCGACATTCTGACCGAGATAACGGTAAGCGGCATAAGCGCCCCAGGTGCCTTTGTTGGCAGCCTCAGCACCCTTGTAGTCGAGCTCGACCGTACCTGCTTTCTTGTAATCGTCGGCCTTCGTGTTCTCGGCATAAGCACCGCCGAGGGCGACGTTCTTGTCGAACGCATAATGGAGATTTGCACTCCAGATATCGGCGTTGTCCTCATCCTGCGAGGATTTGTAGCTCGTGCCCATCTTCGTGAAGGTATCGCTGTTCAGATGATGGTAAGCAGCACCGACACTCAGTTTGTCTTTGCCATACTGCAGACCGACGCTCTGCATATTGGCCGTATCGTCTTTCTGAGCTGCAGCTTTGTTAATAGAATCGTTGTTCGTGTCGCCATTGAGGTCGAAGCGGCCAGCCTGCACCGTGAGCTTGAGGTCCTTGCCCGTCGTGACGGCGGCACCGGAAATCTCATCATCGAACAGCAGGTTGCTGTCAATCTGCGTCGGCAGTTTGCCGAGCTTGATGTTCGTCGTGCCGTACTGACCATCCGCGTAGAGGCGCTGCAGCGTTACCTTGGTATCCTGCGAATCGCCATGATCGCCATTTTCATCGGAGCTGTCCTTGGCAAGGTCCGTGGAAGCATCGAGACGGGCGTTGACGTGCCAGTTGCTGTTGACTTCAGCCGAAGGCTCGAGACGCAGCAGAAGCTCATCGTCGTTGCTCTTGCTGTCCTCTTTGGATTTATCGCGCGTGCTCGTGTAGGTGTAACGGGCCTCGCCGTTCCATTTTACCTTGTCGGCATTGCGCTCAAGATTGCTGACGCGGACACCGAGGGTATTGAGCTCATCGGAGAACTCGGCCGCGAGTTTGTCAATCAGGGCTTTATCGGCAGAAGAAACGTCCGTCTTGGCCATGGCCTTAGCGACCATCTGTGCCATTTCGTAACGCGTGATGTTCTGGTTGCCCTTGAACGTCGAATCGCCGTAACCTTCGATGACGCCATCAGCAGCGAGCTGAGATACGGCATCATAGGCCCAATGATCGGCCGGTACATCGGAGAACGGGTTCGTGGCGGCAAAAGTCGTGGAAGCGGCGCCAACAACAAGGGCCGTCGTCAATGCGGATACAAGAGTCTTTTTCATGATAAACTCCTCCATTCTTTCCTTCTATATAATATAGAAGGCTGCAAGTAAAGTATTTGTTCTCGGCGGAACCTTGGGAGGATGTCGAGTTTCCGTGTTGCCTCTGTCTCTTCCTCTGTTCCTTTGAACAAGTTCATTATATTACTTGACTCAGTCAATTGCAATTATATAACTGTTAGAAGTCTATTATGTTTTGCTTAAAATAGTTTACTCGCTCAACTAAATGAGAATATCACTGAAAATGGTGTTTGCAGACATAAAAAATCCCGCCTCTCTAAAGAGAAGCGGGATTTTTGTTCTAACGTCCTATTATATTGTAGGCTTCTGATCAGAACCAGAAGTTTACGCGGCCAAAGAGGAGCTCTGCATCGCGGTCCGTGTCAAGCTTCTTGCCGTTAAAGTAGGAAGCTGCTGCCGTGACATTTGCAAACGGAACGTATTCCGTACCAATCTCCCAGCCTTTGACGTTGTTGACACCAGCATTGAGGAAGGTCTCATACGTCGGGGCAAAGGCAACATTCTGTCCCATGTAACGATAAGCAGCATAAGCACCCCAAGTGCCCTTGTTGACTTTCTGTGCACCCTTATAGTTGAGCTGGATGTTATGAGCCGTAGCATCGTTATCTGCTTTTTCGTTCTTAGCATAAGCACCAAAGAGATTCCAGTTCTTATCGAACTTATAGCCAGCGCCAAGAGACCAGATATTTGCATCATCAGCATCTTTCTTGAAGCCGTCAACATGCGTGAAAACATTGCTGTTGAAATGACGGTAAGCAGCACCGCCATAAAGCTTGCCAGCCGTGCCATTCAGCATGATGCCCTGATAGTTGGCAGCATCGTCGTCATAATCAGCAACAGCCGTGTGCAGTGCAGACTGTTTGTTAGCGCTGTCAAGATTCCAACGGCCAGCTTCAAGCGTAGCTTTGAGCTGATTGCCAAACGTTACCTGTGCACCGGAGAACTGGTCATCGAGAAGCATGCCAGCCGTTTCAGTAGAGAAGAACGGCATCTTACCGAGTTTAACCTGGAAATTCTTATAATCACCCTGTGCCCATACACGCTTCATGACAACATTGGCAGACTCATCCTTGCTCGGATTCGTGAAAGCATCGATACGAGCTTTTACGTGCCAATTGTCGTTGACCTGAGCGGACGGCTCGAGACGGAAATTCATCTGATCCGTGTTCTTCTTATCCTTGGAACCCTTTTCGTTCTCATAACGCTGGCTCCAGTAACGGTAACGAGCCTGGCCGTTCCATTTTACGTTGTCGGCATTGCGCTCGAGATTGCTGACGCGGACACCGAGGTTGTTCAGTTCGTCGGAGAACTCAGCAGCGAGTTTGTCGATGAGAGCCTTATCAGCAGCGGAGACATCGCTCTTAGCCATAGCCTTTGCGATCATCTGAGCCATCTCATAACGCGTGATGTTCTGGTTGCCGCGGAACGTCGTGTCGCCGTAGCCTTCGATTACGCCATCAGCTGCGAGCTGGGATACAGCGTCGTAAGCCCAATGGTCAGCCGGTACATCGGAGAACGGATTTGCAGCAGCAAACGTCGTGGAAGCAGCGCCAACAACAAGAGCCGTCGTCAGTGCGGATACAAGAGTCTTTTTCATAAAGAACTCCTCCTTCAATAAATAGAAATGATTTCTTTGAATCTGTCCTGAAGAAGGTGTTCATGAGTGTCCATGTTTCCTCAGTTCTTTCCTTCAAGACACGGTTCAAACTGGTTTCCATCTTAACACATATTTCGTCAATTTACAAACTTACGCTAATATGTTTCTATGTTGTAAATTTTCTGTATTAGTTTTGGATAAAAAAGAAACCGTTCCCGAAGGAACGGTTTCCCTGATTTTGCTTTGCAGTTTTCCGCTGATAGAATCAGAAGAAGAAGCTTACGCGGCCAAAGAGAGTCTTGGCATCGCGGTCCGTAGCGAGGTCTTTGCCATCGAAGTACTCAACAGCCGTGTAGACGTTCTGGAACGGAACGTAGTCAGCACCGACTTCCCAGCCCTTCTCGTTGAGGTGAGACGTATGAGCCGTATCGTACGTCGGCATGAGCGAAACGTTCTGGCCGAGGTAACGGTAAGCAGCATAAGCGCCCCAAGTGCCCTTGTTAGCAATGTCAGAGCCCTTGTAGGACAGCTGGATGTTGTGAGCCGTCTCATAGTTGTCAGCTTCGTCGTTCTTGGCAAAAGCGCCGAAGAGGTTCCAGTTGTGGTCGAACTTGTAGCCAGCACCGACGGACCAGATATTGGCATCATCGGACGTGGAGCCATTGCGGTAGTTCGTAACGTGCGTGAAAGCGTCGCTATTGAAGTGACGATAAGCAGCACCGAGACGGAGCTTGCTCGGAGCATAGTTGAGCTCGATGCCCTGATAATTTGCAGCGCTATCCGTAGCAGCCGCATCGGCAATATGTTTATTCGCCTCATCTGCGAGGTCCCAGCGGCCTGCCTCGAGCGTAGTCTTGAGGTCTTTACCGAAGTTGACCTGAGCACCGGAGAAGAAGTCATCAAGAATGAGACCATCATCGGCAACGGAGTACAGCGGCATCTTACCGAGTTTAACATCAAAGTTCTTGTACTGGCCATCTGCATAGACATACGTCAGTTTGACGTTGCCATCGTCACCCTTGTCGCTGGCAAGATCCGTCTTAGCCGTCAGACGAGCCTTGACATGCCAATTGTTGTTGATTTCAGCCGTCGGGAAGAGACGGAGCTGGAGCTTGTCCGCATTGTCTTTATCCTGCGAACCATCAGCTTTTTCATCACGCGTGCTCGTGTACGTGTAACGAGCCTCGCCCGTCCATTTTACTTTGTCAGCATTGCGCTCGAGGTTGCTGACGCGAACACCGAGATTGTTCAGTTCATCGGAGAACTCAGCAGCGAGTTTGTCGATGAGGGCCTTATCAGCAGCGGAGACATCGCTCTTAGCCATAGCCTTGGCGATCATCTGAGCCATCTCATAACGCGTGATGTTCTGGTTGCCGCGGAACGTCGTGTCGCCGTAGCCTTCGATTACGCCATCAGCTGCGAGCTGGGATACAGCGTCGTAAGCCCAATGGTCAGCCGGTACATCGGAGAACGGGTTTGCAGCAGCAAACGTCGTGGAAGCAGCGCCAACAACGAGAGCCGTCGTCAGTGCGGATACGAGAGTCTTTTTCATAAGAAACTCCTCCTTCGAAAAAATAAAAATTATCCTTTTCGATGAAGCCAAAGAAAAAAGAACCTCATGAGTGTCCAAGTTTCCTCAGAATCCTTGACTCCCTTTGGTTCTCCATCGAACAGTAATGATTGTAACACAGGCTTTTGCTATTTGTAAACCACTGTCTGCTATTTTTAATGGAACGCCAATCTTACAGAATATGTTTTATGCAGTCTGACAAGCACCATGTTATAATGGATACGATAGGATTACGCCTGTTTTTCAGGTTCTCCCTTATGCGTGACGGCACGCACCATTTTTTCGAATTTCGTGCGCGGCATCATGACGAGATGGCCGCAACCGAGGCATTTGAGGCGGAAATCCATGCCCGTGCGCAGGATTTCCCATTCACTTGAACCACACGGATGCGCTTTTTTCATGCGCACGATATCGCCGACTTCGTAATGCTTTTTTTCCATCTGGAGGCCCTCCCATGAAAATTTCAATTCTGCAGATGCCGGTGGCTTTTGCCCGGCCTGATGTCAATATTGAGACGCTGCGCCGCATGGTAAGTACGGCCATGCGCGAAGATCCCGATGTGCTCGTACTGCCGGAGCTCTGGCGGCTCGGCTTCTATCCGCGCCCGATTGCGCTTTATGCCGATGAGGACGGCGCCGAATCGCGCGGCGTACTCGCGGAGCTTGCCCGCAAAAATCACGTCAACATCGTCGGCGGCACCGTTGCCAATAAACGCGGCAGTAAGGTCTACAACACCTGCTACGTCTTTGACCGCACAGGCCGTGAAATCGCCTCTTACGACAAGACGCATCTTTTCTCCCCGAGCGGCGAGAAAAAGGATTTTGCCGCGGGCAACCACACAGCGGTGTTCCGGCTTGACGGCATTCTCTGCGGTATTGCCGTCTGCTACGACGTCCGTTTCCCCGAACTCAGCCGCAAACTCGCGCTTGAAGATATCTCCGTGCTCTTCCTGCCCGCGGCCTGGCCCGCAAGCCGCCTGAACCACTGGCAGCTGCTCACGCGCACGCGCGCCATCGAGAATGAATTTTACGTCATCGCGGCCAACGAGGCCGGCACCGACGAAAAGGGCAACCACCTCGCCGGACATTCCGCCATCATCGACCCCTGGGGCGAAGCCATCGCCGAAGCCGGTGAAAGCGAGGCCATCCTCACGGCCCGCCTGCGCCCGGGACTTCGTCAGCACATCCGCGAGACCATCAACGTCTTTGCCGACCGCCGCCCCGAACTCTATTGACATTATACACGAAAAAAAAGACTGCCGCGAGTAGCAGTCTTTTTTATTTCCTATAGAGTATGACGTATCTAGGGCGGGGCAGCCTGTTTCGCCTGCAGGAGCGCAGTGACCGCCCGCAGGGCTGAACCCCAAAGAAAAAAGCAAAACGCTGCGATGTCAGAACGCCGCAGCAGGCGGCGAAACACCAACCATCCGCAAAACAGACATGGGGTTCATTTAACGGAGCGACGAAGCCGAAACAGGCTGCCCCGCCCCTTCCACTATGTATCTCACTTATACGTTGAAACGGAAATTAACAACATCCCCGTCCTGCATGACGTAATCTTTGCCTTCGACACGTACCTGACCTTTTTCACGCGCGG